>NZ_JBHUUX010000038.1:0-54187 GCF_042670845.1 Promicromonospora sp. NPDC057138
GGGCGCCCCCCCTCGGGGGGGCGCCGCGGGGGTGCCCGGGTCCCGGTTGGGTGGGGCGGGCCGGGGTTTTCTCCCCCGGGTCTCGACAAGCTCGACCCGCGCACGCGTCAGGGGTGGACGACGCCGCGGGCGAGGCGCAGCGTCACGATCTGGAAGGGGCGCAGCCCCAGCGTGATCGAGCGCCCGGCGACGTCGAGCGAGCGTGCGCGGGGCATGCCCGCGGACAGCGGCCGCTCGCCGAGGCCGACCTCGGAGACGTCCGCGACGTCGAACCCGGCAGTCAGCGTGGCCGAGGCGCGGCGCCCGAGAGCCTCGTAGACGCGCACGACGACGTCGCCCGACCGGTCGTCGGCCAGCTTGACCGCCTCGATCCGCACGCCCGGGTCCGAGCTCGACACCACGCTCCACGGCTCGGCGCGGCGCACGGCCGTGCCCGCGGCGAGGCGCAGCGGCAGGTTCATCTCGTAGCCGGCCGCGACCGCGTCGCTCACGGACGCACCGGGCACGACCGCGTAGGCGAAGAGGTGATGCCCCTGGTCCTGGGTCGGGTCCGGCGACTTCGCGGCCCGCACGAGGCTCAGGCGGACCTCGGTCTCGACCTGGCCGTCCTCGCCGACCCGGCGGGTGATGTCGTGGCCGTACGTCCCGGCGTTGACGACGCCGATGCCGTACCCCGGCTCCTCGACGTGCACCCACCGGTGCGCCACGACCTCGAACCGCGCGTCCTCCCAGGACGTGTTCGTGTGCGTCGGACGGCGCAGGTGCCCGAACTGGATCTCCGCCGAGTGGTGCTGCGCGTGGACGACGAAGGGCAGCGACGCCTTGAGCAGCTTTTCCCCCTCGTGCCAGTCCAGCTCCGCCTCGAGGTGGACGCGGGCGTCGTCGGCGTGCAGGGAGATCCGCTGGGTCACGTGGGAGGCCCCGAACGTGCGCACGACCTCGACCCGTGCGCGCAGGGGGCCGTCCTCGACGACCTCGATCGACTCGACCTCGACGAGGTCGCGCACGGTGTGCCGGTAGTGCGCGTCGATGTCCCAGGCGTCCCACGCGTTCGGGAGGTCCTGGTGGAGCTGGAGCAGGTTGGCCGCGCGGCCCGCGGGCACGAGCTCGCGGCCGGCGCGCAGGTCGACGATCGACGTCACGAGACCGCGCTCGTCGATGCGTACCCGGACCAGGTCGTTGCGCAGGACGACGTCGCCGCCGTCGCGCTCGGCCGTCACGGGCTGCGCGGGCTCGAGCGGCTCGAAGGAGGCCAGCCCGTGACCCGGCACGCTCACCAGGCCGGCCGGGTCGCCGTGCTCGTCGAGCACCAGCTCGACGCGTGCGTGGTCGGCCGCGTTGACGACCGTGCCCTCCGCCTCGAGGTGCTTGAGCGCGTGGTCCAGCAGCTCGTCGAGCATCGCGAAGCTCTGGCCGTACTCCGCCTCGTTCTCCCGGTGCACCCAGGCGATCGACGAGCCCGGCAGGATGTCGTGGAACTGCTGCAGGAGCGTGGTCTGCCACAGCCGGTCGAACGCGTCGTAGGGGTAGTCGGCGCCCTGGAGAGCAGCCGCCGTCCACCACAGCTCCGCCTCCCGCAGCCGGTGCTCGACCAGCCGGTTGCCGCGCTTCTCCCGGGCGTGCGAGGTGAACGTGCCGCGGTGCAGCTCGAGGTAGAGCTCCCCGACCCAGACGGGCGCGTCCTCGTACTCGGCCCGTGCGCGGGCGAAGAACTCGTCGGGGCTCTCGATCTGGACCCGCGGCGAGCCCTCGAGGTCCGCGACGCGGCGCTGGCGCTCCATCATCTCGCGGATCGGCCCGCCGCCGCCGTCGCCGTAGCCGAACGGCACGAGCGACGTCGTGGCCTTGCCCTTCTCGCGGAACTCGCGGACGGCGTGGTGGATCTCCTCGCCCTCGAGCGTCGAGTTGTACGTGTCGGCGGGCGGGAAGTGCGTGAACACGCGGCTGCCGTCGATCCCCTCCCACCAGAAGGTGTGGTGCGGGAAGGTGTTCGTCTGGTTCCACGAGATCTTCTGCGTGAGGAACCACTCGATACCCGCCAGCTTGGCGACCTGCGGGAACGCGGCGGTGTAGCCGAAGGAGTCGGGCATCCAGATGCCCTTGGTCGTGACGCCGAGCTCGCGCTCGAAGAAGCGCATGCCCTGCGTGAGCTGGCGCACCATCGCCTCGCCGCCCGGAAGGTTCCCGTCGGGCTCGATCCATTGCGAGCCGACGACGAACCACTGGCCCCGCTCGACGGCGGCCTTGATCCCCCGCCAGGTGTCGGGGTACCGCTCCTTGATCCACGCGTACTGCTGCGCCGACGACGCCGCGAACCGGAAGTCCGGGTACCGCTCGGCCAGCGCGAGGACGTTGGAGAACGTCCGGCCGACCTTGCGCTTGGTCTCCCGGATCGGCCACAGCCACGCCGTGTCGATGTGCGCGTGCCCGACGGCGCTGAGCACGTGCGCGGACGCGTTCGCCGGCCGCGCGAGCACGTCGGCGAGCTGGGCCCGGGCCGCGGCCGCCGTCCCGACGATGTCGTCCAGCAGGAGCACGTCGAGCGCCCGTTCGAGGGCGCGCAGCACCTCGTGCCGGCGCGGCTCGGTCTCGGGCAGCTCCTTGACGAGCTGGTAGAGCACCTCGACGTCGAACCGCAGCGCCCACACCTCGGGCTCGAGCACGGCAAGCTCGGCGGTCGCGAACGTGTAGACCGGGTCCGCCGGGGCAGTCGACTTCTCCCCGTAGACCGTGGGCACGAAGTCGTTCTTGAGGATGTCCGGGTTGGCGGCGGCCTCCAGGAAGAAGTGCACCCGCTCGCCGCCCGCTGCGACGTCCGCGATCGGGACGTACATGTTGCGCGGGTGGATGCCCTTGACCGGGACGCCGTCGGGCGTGAACACCAGGCCCTCGGCCTGGTTGCCCGGCCAGTCGCCCTGGAATCCGGGGTCGACGACCAGCTCGACGGTCCGCCCCGCCCATGCGTCGGGCACGGTCCCGGTGACCTGGAACCACCAGGTCGACCACGGCCGCCCCCACGGGGTCCCGACGGCGAAGTCCGTGTACGTCGCGCGCAGCGCCTCGGCGACCGGGACCGGCTCGTCGGGCACCTCCCACGCGGAGAGGGTCACGGGCGTGCGGGCCGAGTAGCAGGCCGGGGTGATCCGCTCGGTGAGCACGCGGTGGATGCGCTCCTCGACGAGCTTCTGGTTCTGGTGCACGGTGTCTGGCTCCTGGTGCTAGGAGAGTGCTAGGAGAGGTAGGACAGCTCGGGGAACGTGGCGCGGGCGCTGTCGAGCAGGGCGTCGGCCACGCGGACGGAGTCGACGAGCGGGTGGTGGGCCAGGGCGCGCAGCGCGGCCGCGCGCGAGCCGCCGATCCCGGCCTGGATGGTCTCGCGCTCGACGTACTTGACCGTCGTCACGAGCCCGCGGCCGAAGGCCGGCACCTGGGCGCCCGGGATCGGGTGCGCGCCGGCGGCGTCGACGACGCAGGGCACCTCGACGACGGCGTCGTCGTCCAGCCAGGGGATCGTGCCCCCGTTGGGGACATTGAGGATGAGGCGCGAGTGCTCGTCGTACGCGATGCCGCGCATCAGCGCGATCGCCACGTTCTCGTAGCCCCCGGAGACCAGGTCGTCCGCGTTGCGCTCCCCCATGCCGACGGACTCCCGGCTGGTCGCCATGTACGTGGCCTCGCGGTCGAGCCGCGCGGCCTCCCAGACGGCGAGCGGGTCCGCCGCGCCGTGCGCGTCGGACCAGAAGGCGGTCTGCTGCTCCAGCAGGTAGCGGGCCCGCGTGTGCGAGGCGAGCTGGTCGGAGTGGAGCACCTCGCGCCGGTAGGAGTAGTAGTGCAGGTACTCGTTCGGCAGCACGCCCAGGTTCTGGATCCAGTCGGCGCCGAACAGCCGGCCCTCCTCGAAGGCCTCGATCCTGTCCGGCCGCCTCAGCAGCTCGGGCAGGCGGTCGACGCCGTCGACCCGCAGGCCGGTCACCCAGCCCAGATGGTTGAGCCCGGCGTAGTCCACCTCGACGTTCGGGCCGGCAGGCAGGCCCAGCGCGGAGAGCGCACGGCGGGCCAGCCCGATCGGCGAGTCGCAGATGCCGATGACCCTGCCCCCGAGCACCTGCGCCATGGCCTCGGTGACCAGGCCCGCGGGGTTCGTGAAGTTGATGACCCAGGCGTCCGGCGCCACCCGCTGGACGACCTCGGCCAGGTGCATGACCGTCGGCAGCGTCCGCAGGGCGTAGGAGATGCCGCCGAAGCCCACCGTCTCCTGCCCGATCACCCCGTGCGCCAGGCCGATGGTCTCGTCGTGCGCCCGGCCCTCGATGCCCCCGACGCGGATGGCCGAGAACACGAAGTCGGCCCCCCGCAGGCCCTCGGCCAGGTCCGTGTGGGTGGTCACGACCGGGGCGTCTGCCACGCCCTCGGCCTGGGTGGCCAGGATGCGGGCCATCGTCCGCAGGCGGTCCGCGTCGGTGTCGACCAGCGCCACCGACGTCACCCGCCCGGGCGCGCGGTCGCGCAGCAGGGCGGCGTAGACGAGCGGCGTACGGAACCCGCCGCCACCGATGATGGTCAGTCTCATGCGACGACAACCTCCACCTGCTGAGCGGCGAGGGCGCTCGACACCTGCCCGGAGACGTCCGCGTCCGTGATGAACCGCGCAACGTTGGGCGGAAGCTTGATGCGGCCGAGGCCGGTGCCCGGGAACTTGCTGTGGTCGGCGAGCACGGTGGTCTCGACGGAGACCTCGGCCATCGCCTGCTTGATGGGCACCTGGGCCATCGTGGTGTCGCGCAGGTCGCCCGTGTCGGACACCCCGCTCACGCCCAGGAACGTGCGGTCCGCGCGGATCATCCGCAGGCACTCGGTGGTCAGCGGGCCCGAGACCGACTGGTACACCGGGTCGTAGTCCCCCGGCAGCATCACGAGGTGCACGCTGCGGCTGTCCCGCAGCGCCTCGTAGATCGCGAGGCTCGGGGTGATGACGGTGACGTGCCGGGCGTGCAGCAGGCGCGCGAGCTGCAGGGTGGTCGTCCCGATGTCCAGGAGCACCGACTCGCCGTCCTCGACCAGCTCGGCCGCACGCGCGGCGATGCGTTGCTTCGCCTCGCGGTTGACCGGCTCGACGCTGGCGAACGGAGCGTCCTCCTCGGCGAGCACGGCGCCGCCGTGGGCGCGCCGGATGGTTCCCGCCTGGTCGAGCTGCTGCAGGTCGCGGCGGATGGTCGCGACGCTCGACCCCGTCACCGAGGCGAGCTCGCCCACGGTCGCCGCTCCGGTCTTGCGCAGGTGATCCAGGATGACTCGCTCACGCATATCTCTCACGCGGAGCACGCTACCACGATCGCTCAATTTCGCTCATTTACTAAACTGTAACAATCAAAACCCACCAGCGGCGCGCAGACTCGTGCTATTCCTTACGGACGCATGTGCCCCACCGAGGAGGACTGTGGCCATGAAACGCGGCGCGCTGGACGCACCCGAGGGACCGGCTCGGACGAGCCCGCGACCTGGGGTGCCCGGCCCTGAAGCGCGTCAGTCGGAACCACACGTCCCGACGGGCGCCCAGGTGGACACCCTCACGGTGGGCCAGCTCTTCCTCGACGTCGTCTTCGCCGGCCTGGGTCACAGCCCGCGCCCCGGCGAGGAGGCCTGGACCACCGACTTCGGCTGGGGGCCGGGCGGGATCGCCAACATGGCCGTCGTCTCGGCACGGCTCGGGGCGTCGACGGCGATCAGCGCCGTCGTCGGCGACGACCCGCTCAGCACGCTGTGCGCGGGTCTCCTGGAGCGCGAGGGCATCGACACCTCGGGGCTCCACACCGTCGCCGGGTGGGCACTGCCGGTCACGGCCTCGCTCGGTTTCGACGGCGACCGCGCCCTCGTCACCGGCGGCACACCCGCTCCGCGGGACCTCGGCGAGATCCTGGGCGCCGACGTCCGCCCCCGCGTCGCCATCGTCCACGTCGACGACACCACGCACGACGTCGTCCGCCCGCTCGTCGACCGCGGCACGAAGGTGTTCGCCGACCTGGGCTGGGACGACAGCGGAGCCTGGGACACCACGATCCTCGACGGGCTCGACGGCTGCTACGCCTTCGTCCCGAACGACGGCGAGGCCATGGCGTTCACGCGGACCGACACCCCCGAGCACGCCCTGGAGGCGCTGGCCACGCGCGTGCCGCTCAGCGTGGTCACGCTCGGCGCCCGCGGCGTCCTCGCCCTCGACGCCGAGACCGGCGAGCGGGTCCACGTCGAGGCGGTCCCGGTCGACGCCGTCGACGTCACGGGTGCCGGCGACGTGTTCGTCGGCGCCCTCGCGGTGGCGTCGCTCACCGGCTGGACGCTGCGCGAGCGCGTCGACTTCGCGGCGCTCGCCGCCGCGATCACGGTCTCCCGTCCCGGCGGCGCCGGCACCGCCCCCACCCGGGCCGGCCTCGTCCGCTGGCTCGACGAGCACCCCTCCGCCGCCGACCCGGCGCGGTTCGCCTTCGTCCGTGACGCCGTGCCCTGAGCGGCGTCGCCTCCCCCCGCTTTCCGACCCCCACCTCCCTGCGACCCCCCAACAGCTCCACCGAACAGCTCGACCGAACATGGAGAGAAGAACCACGATGAGAATCAGCACTTCACGCGGCCGCCCCCAGGTCGTCGTGTACGCGGCGATCACGACCCTGGCCCTCGGCCTGGCGGCGTGCACCAGCGACCCGGTCGGCTCGGACGATGAGCCCGCCTCCGACGGATCCCTGACGATGTGGATCTGGCCGGGTGGCCTCAGCGACACCGTCGTCAAGACGGTCACGGACGACACCCCCGGCCTCGAGACGTCCGTCATCGGCGACGACTTCAAGCAGAAGCTGCTCACCAGCTTCACCGCCGGCGCCGACATCCCCGACATCACCGGCGTCAAGGGCGAGGACATGCCCTTCTTCCTCCAGGACCCGGACCTGTTCACCGACCTGAACACGCTCGACATCGACGACATCGTCGGGGAGTTCCCGGAGTGGAAGCTCGCCGAGGCCACGACCCCGGACGGCAAGCTGCTCGGCCTGCCGATCGACATCGGCCCGGCCGGCCTGTTCTACCGCGAGGACATCCTGAAGAAGGCGGGCCTGCCGACCGACCCGGACGAGGTCGGGGCGGCGACCGCGACCTATGAGGACTACTTCAAGTTCGGCGAGGAGCTCCAGAAGGCGGACCCGGACTCGTACCTCGAGGTCTCCCTCGGCGGCTTCTTCGGCAAGGTGATGGGCCAGAGCGAGACCAAGTTCGTCAGCCCCGACGGTGAGTTCCTCGGCGAGAGCGACGCCGTGCGCAATGCCTGGGACCTCTCCATCGAGGCGTGGGACCGCGGGCTGGTGGCCGGCATCGGCGACGGCAGCCCGGACTGGGCCTCCGCCGTCAACGCGGGCAAGCTGCCGACGCTCAGCGGTGCGGCGTGGTACGCCGGCGACATCAAGAGCAACGCGGCCGACACCTCCGGCAAGTGGCGGGTCACCCAGATGCCCGGGGGTCCCGCGAACATCGGTGGCTCGTTCCTGACGATCCCGGCCGCGACCAAGGACAAGGAAGCGGCGCTCAAGGTCATCAAGGAGCTCCTGAGCCCCGAGAACGAGGCCGTCATGTACACCGAGACCGGCAACTTCCCGGCCCGCACCACGGCCCTCGACGAGCCCGCCATGCACGACGGCGACGACTTCTTCGGCGGCCAGGACACCGTGTCCGTGTTCGAAAAGGCCTCGGAGAACATGCCGACCGTGTACAACAGCCCGCTCGACAACGAGGTCGCCGCCCCGTACTACACGGAGCTCTCGAACGTGGAGACGGCGGGCAAGGATCCTGAGCAGGCCTGGGCCGACGCAGTCGCGGCGGCCAAGGAGGCTCTGGAGTCCGCGTGATGCTCACAGCCCCTCCGGTGTCGGCGGGGGCGCACACCTCGGTGCGCTCCCGCCGGCGTCGCGCCCTACGCGCCTGGCCCGCGTACGTCGCGATCGCGCCGTTCTTCATCCTCTTCCTGAGCTTCGGCCTCTATCCGACGCTCTACTCCCTCGTCCTGTCGTTCCAGAAGTGGAACGGCCTGGGCTCTCCCGAGTGGGTAGGCCTCGACAACTACGTGCGGCTGGCGACCGACGACACGTTCTGGCTCTCCGTCCGCAACACGTTCATCATCTTCGCCCTCTCGACGATCCCGATGATGATCATCGCGCTCGTCGTCGCCGCCCTGCTCAACAACGCCGTGCGCTACAGCACGACGCTGCGGATCGCCTACTTCATCCCGAACATCACGTCGGTGGTGGCGATGGCGATCCTCTTCGGGGCGATCTTCGGCAAGTCGTTCGGGCTCGCGAACGCGCTCCTCAACGCCCTCGGCCTGCCTGACGTCGCATGGCTGTCCTCACCGTTAGGCATCCAGCTCACCATCTCCATCCTGATCACGTACCAATGGACCGGGTACAACGCGATCATCTTCCTCGCGGGCATGCAGTCCATCGACAGCGAGGTCTACGAGGCGGCCAAGGTGGACGGCGCCGGCCCGGTGCGGACCTTCTTCTCCATCACGCTCCCCCTGCTGCGGCCGACGCTCATCTTCGTCCTCATCGTCTCCACCATCACGGGGCTGCAGAGCTTCACCGAGGCTCAGGTGCTCACCAGCGGCCCCAGCACGACCAACCCGAACAGCGGAGGGGCCGGGCAGGGCGGCCTCACGATGGTCCTGTACTTCTACCAACAGGCATTCAGCCACAACAAGTTCGGCTACGGCGCCTCGATCGCGTGGGGGATCTTCCTCATCGTCCTCGTCTTCGTGATCATCAGCTGGCGTTACAGCGTGAAGAGAGAGGACCCCACACGCTGATGAGCATCCTCGCCTCGCCACGACCCCTGGGACCGGTCCGCATCGCGCGCCTGGCGCCGTCCCCCGGCAGCCGCCGACGCCGCCAGCTCGGGCTCTACCTCATGCTCGGGTCCGGCGCGCTCCTGTCGGTCTTTCCCCTCTACTGGCTCCTCGTCATCGCGAGCAACACGACGAGCGACATCTACAAGTCGCCGCCCAAGCTCCTGCCCGGCAGCCACCTGATCGAGAACATCGGAGCGGTCTTCGACAAGATCGACTTCGTCGCCCCGCTGCTCAACACCCTGTTCGTCGCGCTCGCGGTGACCTTCCTGGTGCTCTTCTTCGACTCGCTGGCGGCGTTCGCCTTCGCGAAGTTCGAGTTCCCGGGTCGCGACGCGCTGTTCACGGCGGTCCTCGTGACGTTCATGCTGCCGATGCAGCTCGCGATCATCCCGCAGTTCATCACGATGGTGAACCTCGGCTGGGTCGGGCACCTGCAGGCGCTCATCGTCCCCGCGGCGGCCAACGCGTTCGGGATCTTCTGGCTCCGCCAGTACGTCAAGTCCGCGGTCCCGGACGAGCTCATGGACGCCTGCGTGCTCGACGGCGGGGGCTTCATGCGCCAGTACGTGACCGTGTGCCTGCCGCTCATCCGCCCGGGGCTGGGGTTCCTCGGGCTCTTCACGTTCATCGGGACGTGGAACGACTACCTGTGGCCCCTGACGATCCTGACGGACCCGCACCGGATCACGCTCCAGGTGGCGCTGTCGCAGCTCCAGTCGGCGTTCGGCCAGGACTACGGGATGATCATGGCCGGCGCGCTCCTGGCGACCGTGCCCCTCCTGGTGGTCTTCCTGTTCGGCGCGCGCCAGTTCATCGGCGACATCGCGAAGGGCGCCATCCGATGACCACCTCTATACACGGCGACGCACTTGACGGCGCACTTGACGACGACGCACTGCGCGCAGAGGCCGTCGACCGGATGCGTGAGCGACGCTTCGGGATGTTCATCCACTGGGGGCTGTACTCGCTCGCGGCCCGCAACGAGTGGATGCGGAACCGCGAGCGGACGCCCGACGCCGAGTACCAGCAGTACCTCGAGCACTTCGAGCCGGACCTCTTCGACCCCGCGGAGTGGGCCGAGCTTGCCGCCGACGCCGGGATGAAGTACGTCGTGGTGACCACGAAGCACCACGAGGGCTTCTGCCTGTGGGAGACGGAGCAGGACACCGACTTCTCGGTCACCTCGACGCCGTGGCGGCACGACCTGATCGGACCGATCACCGAGGCGTTCCGGGAGCGCGGCCTCGGCGTCGGCATGTACCACTCGCTCATCGACTGGCACCACCCGCAGTTCCCGATCGACGGGCTGCACCCCCTGCGCGACGACGCCGTCGCGCGGGCCCAGGCGCGCGACATCACCCAGTACCGCCAGTACCTGCACGCCCAGGTCGCCGAGCTGCTCACCCGGTACGGCAAGGTCGAGCAGCTGTTCTTCGACTTCTCCTACCCCGAGCACATCCACGAGGGGGCGCTGGTCTGGGGCGGCAAGGGCCCCTGGGACTGGGGCAGCGAGGAGCTGCTCGCGACCGTCCGGACGCTGCAGCCGGGCATCCTGGTCAACGACCGGCTCGGCATCCCGGGCGACTACATCACGCCCGAGCAGTACCAGCCGGCGGAGCCGCCGACCATCGGCGGCAAGCCGGCGCTCTGGGAGGCGTGCCAGACGATCAACGGCAGCTGGGGGTACGACCGCGACAACGCGACGGCCAAGTCGCCGGACCTGCTGCTGCGGATGCTCGTCGACACCGTCGCCAAGGACGGCAACCTCCTGCTCAACGTCGGGCCCACTGCCCGCGGCGAGCTGGACCCCGTGGCCGTGGACACGCTCCGCGCCATCGGGCAGTGGATGTCGCACCACGGCCGGGCGATCCACGGCGCCGGACCCAGCGCGTACACCCCGCCGCCGGACTGCCGCTTCACCCAGCGCGGCAACCGCCTGTACCTGCACCTGTTCGCCTGGCCGTTCGAGGCCGTGCACCTGCCCGGGCTCGCCGGGCGGGTGGAGTACGCCCAGCTCCTGCACGACGCCTCGGAGATCCCGATGGAGGTGCTGTCGACGGACGCCGAGTCGCACATGACCAGTGCCGCCGGCATCGGCGACGACACCCTGACGCTGGAGCTCCCGGTCCGGCGGCCCGACGTCGCGATCCCCGTCATCGAGCTGTTCCTGCGGGAGGACGGTTGACGCACGCCTCGGCCTCGATCTCGGCCCGGGCGGCGGCGTCGGTCTCAGGTTCGGGCTCACCCTCCCCGAGCGACGGCGCCCACCCGGTCCGTGGCCCCCTGGTTCTCGCGGCGGCCGCGGACGAGGTGGGCGTCGTCGCCGCGCGGCTCGTCGCCGACCACGTCCGAAGCCACCCGACGGGCGTGCTCGGCGTCGCGACCGGAGCGTCCCCTCTCCGCCTGTATGCAGCCCTCGCCGAGCTGCGGGCGGAGGGCCTGGTCACGGAGGGGCTCACGCTCGCCGCGCTCGACGAGTACGTGGGCATCGAGCCGGCCGACGAGCGGTCGTACCACTCCTACGTCGTCAACCACATCGCCAGGCCGCTCGGCATCCCGGCGTTCCGGGTGCTCGTCCCGCACGGCAGCACACAGCAGGACGCGGACCGCTACGAGGCCACCCTGCGCCGCCTCGGTGGCGTGGGCCTGCAGGTCGTCGGGATCGGGCGCAACGGCCACATCGGCTTCAACGAGCCCGGCTCGAGCCGCGACTCCGGCACTCGCGTGGTCGCCCTGAGCGACGACACGCGCGCCGCCAACGCCCGCTACTTCGCGGGCGACGCGGACCGGGTGCCCTCGCACGCCATCACGCAGGGGATCGCGACGATCCTTGCGGCATCGACGATCGTCCTGGTGGCCTCGGGCGCGGCCAAGGCGTGGGCGCTCGACGCCGCGCTGCGCGGGCCGGTCACCGCCGACGTCCCGGCGTCGTTCCTGCGGACCCACCCGTCGGTGACGGTGGTGGCCGACGACGAGGCGCTCCGGCCCGCCTGATGACCCATCTCACGCGATGAAAATCATCACAGCCGGACCCTGTCACGAATGCGTCGGGCAGGTGGTCGGATGAAGTATGAACACCACAGAACGTCGAATCTCAACGACAGTGCTGGTCATCGGGACGGGCGGGTCCGGCCTACGCGCCGCGATCGAGCTCGCCGAACAGGGTGTCGACGTGCTGGCCCTGGGCAAGCGGCCGCGCATGGACGCCCACACCTCGCTCGCGGCGGGCGGGATCAACGCCGCGCTCGGCACCATGGACGCCGAGGACAGCTGGGAGCAGCACGCCGCCGACACGATCAAGGAGAGCTACTTCCTGGCCAACCCGCACACGGCCGAGATCGTCGCCCGGGGCGCCGCGCAGGGCATCTCGGACCTCGAACGGTACGGCATGGCGTTCGCCCGGGAGGACGACGGGCGCATCTCCCAGCGGTTCTTCGGCGCGCACACGTACCGCCGCACCGCGTTCGCGGGTGACTACACGGGCCTGGAGATCCAGCGGTCCCTGGTGGGCCGGGCAACGCAACTCGACATCCCGATCCTCGACTCGGTCTACGTCACCCGGATCCTCACCCGCGACGGCGCGGTCTTCGGCGCCTACGGGTTCGACCTGAACGACGGCACGCCGTACCTGATCCACGCGGACGCCGTGATCCTCGCCGCGGGCGGGCACAACCGCATCTGGCGCCGCACGTCGTCCCGCCGCGACGAGAACACCGGCGACTCGTTCCGGCTCGCCGTCGAGGCCGGCGCCCGCCTGCGCGACCCGGAGCTGGTCCAGTTCCACCCGTCCGGCATCCTGGAGCCCGAGAACGCTGCGGGCACCCTGATCTCCGAGGCGGCGCGCGGCGAGGGCGGCATCCTGCGCAACGCCCTGGGCGAGCGGTTCATGAAGAACTACGACCCCGAGCGGATGGAGCTGTCGACCCGCGACCGGGTGGCCCTGGCCGCGTACACGGAGATCAAGGAGGGGCGCGGCACCGAGAAGGGTGGCGTCTGGCTCGACGTCTCCCACCTGCCGCGCGAGACGATCATGACGCGCCTCCCGCGCGTCTACCAGACGATGCTCGAGCTGCAGATGCTCGACATCACGGCCGAGCCCATCGAGATCGCCCCGACCGCCCACTACTCCATGGGCGGCGTGTGGGTCCGGCCCGAGGACCACAGCACCGAGGTCGACGGCCTCTACGCGATCGGCGAGGCGTCCAGCGGCCTGCACGGCGCCAACCGCCTCGGCGGCAACTCCCTGATCGAGCTGCTGGTGTTCGGGCGCATCGTCGGTCGCGCGGCCGCCGCCTACTCCGCCGGCCTGGAGGCGCAGCGGCGTTCGCACGACGCCGAGGCCCAGGCCCGCGCCGAGGTCGCCGACCTGCTGACCGCCGACGGGCACGAGAACGTGCGCGCGCTGCAGCGGGCGGTGCGCAACACGATGACCGAGCACGCCGGCGTCGTCCGGGACGAGGAGGGGCTGGTCGCCGGCCTGCGCGAGCTGGACGAGATCGAGGCGCGCACCCGGGAGATCGGCGTGCACCCCGACATCGCGGGCTTCCAGGACCTCGCGCACGCCTTCGACCTCAAGGCGTCCCTCATCGCGGCGCGGGCCACGCTGGAGACCGCCCGCGAGCGCCGCGAGACCCGCGGGTGCCACAACCGCTCGGACTACCCGGACCTCGACCCGGCGCTCCAGGTCAACCTGGTCTGGTCCCCGCGCACGGGCGTGACCCGCGAGGACATCCCTCAGGTCCCGGAGGAGATAGCCACCCTGATCCGATCCGAGGAGGTCTCGACCGCAGGCAAGCTGGTCGAATAACCGACCCGCACCGTTGAGTGCTGGGTATTTGTGCGTTTGGCGGGCTCAAAACGACAAATACCCAGCACTCAACGATCGGCGTGGGTTCGGTCGGTCCAGGCCGGCCAGATGCGGGTGGCATCAGTTCGGCGGAGGTGGCCGCCCAGGTGCATCGCGCGCCACGCGCCGCGGTACCCGGGCAGGATGCCGGAGGCGATGACCACGTGCCCGACGACGACCGGGGTCACCACGTACGTCGACCACCGGTGCACCTGGGCGAACCAGACGAACGCCGGGCCTCCGCTGACCAGCGCCAGCCCGACCCCGGACACGACGAGGGCGAGCAGCGTCACGACCAGCACCAGGTTCGCGATGCGCTGCCCGGGGTCGAACCGGCCCTCGTGGTGCCCGAACCGTCCGGTGAAGACCGCGGCCGGCCAGCGCCGGAACCACGCGGCGTCGCCCCGGTGGAACCGGACGGACTCGCGCCAGAACGTACGCCACCCCCGCGCGCCGAAGACGGCGGCCAGCGCCGTCAGCCCCGCGAGGACCCAGCCGGTGACGGTGTGCAGGTCGGCGTCGGACATTCCCGTGGCGCGAGCGAGCACGCTCGGGCTGCCCTCCTGCCCCAGCAGGAGCCACCACCCCGTGGCCAGCAGCACGAGGACCGTCACGTAGACGCCGGCATGGAACCACCGGGCCGGACGCCGGTTGCGCTCGACCGTGTCGTCCCGCGGGTCAGTACCCATCGTCGCTGGTGTCGTTCGAGTCGCTCCCCGTACCGCCGGACCCTACGGTCACGGTGATCGAGGTCTCCACCCCTGCGGCGGAGTGGTCGGCGTTGCGCAGCGACGCGTCGATCTCGTGCTCGCCCTCGGTCAGGTCGGTGACCTCGACGCTGTTCCCCTCGACCACCATGTACTCCTGGTCGTCGCCGTCGAAGAACACGTGGACGTGGTCCTTGCCCGAGTCGGTCGGGCCGAGCTCCTCACTGGATTTCAGCTCGACGGTGAACGGCACGTCGACCTCGTCGCCGTCCGCCGGGGACGTGATCTCGAGGGTCATGTCGCCCGCCCCGCCGTCGCCGCTGCCACCACCCCCGCCGTAGCCGCCGCCGGTTCCGCCTCCGCCGCAACCCGCCGCGAGCAGGACGGTCAGCGCCGCTCCGGCGACAAGTCCCACGCCGCGGGGCCCGCGCCCCCGTAGTCTGAACATGGCTCCTCCTCGGTCCGGTCATTCCGTCCGGGCGTCCGTGGTGGGCGTCCGTCACAGGTCCTTACGTGGCGAGGCACCCGGACGGATCTCTCGCCCGACGGCGAATTCCACGCACCGAGATCCACGAGGCGAGATCCAGAGCCGGGTCTCGCACGTAGGGAAGGACATGACGGCATCGGACGAGGCGCTCCTCGCCGGGATGGCCGCGGACGACCCTGACGCGGCTGCCGTCTTCGTGCGCCGCCACCAGGCCCGGGTGTACGGGTTGGCGCTGTTCGTGGTCGGCATCCCCGCGGTCGCGGAGGAGGTCGCGCAGGAGACCTTCGTCCGCGCGTGGCGGCATGCGGGCGCCTTCGACCCGCGCCGTGGCCGCGCGACGACGTGGCTCCTCGCGATCGCCCGGCACGCCGCGATCGACGTGCTCCGGGTGCGGCGAGACGTCCCGGTCGACCCGATGGTCATGGTGGAGACGATCGCCGACCCCGACCGGCTCGCCGAACGCGTGGCGACCGGCACCACGGTGAACGCGGCGCTCGCGCAGGTGCCGCGGGAGCAGGCGACGGCGGTGGTGCTCGCCGCGGTCTTCGGGCTCAGCGGCGCGGAGATCGCCGAACGGACCGGAGTGCCGCTCGGGACGGCGAAGACTCGCATCCGGCTGGGGCTGCGGCACCTGCGCGACGAGTTGACGAGCCTGCGGGAGGTGGACACACCATGACGAGCGAGCGGTGCGCCGAGCTGCGCGACGCGCTCACCGAGGTGGCGCTGGGGGTCGCCGACGGCACCACCCGGGGCGCCGTCATGGCGCACCTCGCCACGTGCGAGACCTGCCGTGACGAGCTCTCGTCGCTCGCCGCGGCCGCCGATGAGCTGCTCCTCCTGGTCCCGGAGCGGGACCCGTCGGCGGACTTCGAGGGGCGCGTCCTCGCCCGGCTCGCGTCCGGCCGGGACCTGCGCTCGGCGGGCCTACGCACCCCGGCCGCGCCGACCCGCCCGGCATCCCTCCGGCGGCACCGGGTACGGCGCGCGGTGCTCGCCACCGCCCTGGGGGTCGGCCTGATCGGCGTCGGCAGCACCAGCGTGTGGCTCGCAACGGCGCCGGACCGCGAGCTGGCCACCTCCTACCGCTCGACGCTCGACACGGCGCACGGCCGCTACCTCGCGGCCGCGGACCTCGTGACGGACGCCGGTCCGGGCACCTCGGCGCAGTCCGTCGGCACGGTCTTCCTCTACGAGGGCGAACCGTCCTGGGCGTACGTGGTGGTCCGCGACGCCGGGGCGGCGGCCAGCTACGACGTCGTCGTCACGGTCGCCGCCGGAGCGGACGGCGGACCGGACGCCGGATCAGACGCCGGTACAGGCGCTGCCGGCCGCTACCCCTACGAGGCAGACCCGGACGGAGCCGGCCCCGATGTCGCGGACCCGGGTGCGGACCTCCCGTCCGGCACCCGCGAGGTTCCCCTCGGGCCGTGCGTGGTGACGGCGGATGTCTGCACGGCAGGCGGCGTCCTTGACGCGGCTGTGTCCGACGTCCTCGAGGTGCGCCTGACCACAACGGACGGCACGACGTGGGCGACAGCCTCACCCCGTTGAGTGCTGGTCAGCGGATGACCAGGCGCGGCTCTACCAGGACGTAGGCCGCCTCTTCGTCGGGACTGCGGGGCACGACGGCGTTTCCCGTCGGGCCCATCAGCAGGTCCAGGACTCCGACGGCGACCTCCTCGGGGAGCTGCTCGACGCTGCCGAGACCCAGCGCCTCGGCGGCCGGGGTGTTGTCGAACCCGACCACCGGCAGCTCGGGCCGCCCGAGGGAGGTCGCGGCCAGGTGCGCGCCGATCGCGAGCGCGTCGCTCACGCACACGACGCCGTCCACCGCCGGGTCGGCCGCGAGCTCCGCCCCGGCCACCTCCCGCGCCTGGCTCACGCTCTCCTCCACGAACCAGCGGGGGCCCGACGCCCCGGCGCGCGACATCTCCTCGTGCCAGCCGCGGGCGCGGTCGCCCCCGGTGCCCGACCCCTCCGGCCAGCCGAGGAACGCGATCCGCGGGCCGGCGTGGTCGAGCAGGTGCCGCGTCGCGGCGCGGGTGCCGGCGGCGCCGTCGACGTCGACCCAGGGGTGCGCGGGAGCGCCCGTGTCGTCGTCGCGCCAGGGGCGGCCGAACGACACGAACGGCACGTCCCGCCCCTGCAGCCAGCTCGTGCGGGTGTCCTCGCGAGACGTCCCGGTGAGCACAATGGCGTCGATCTCGCCGCCGTCGACGAGGTCGCCCATGCGCTCGATCTCCTCGGCGGGCGTGTGCGCCGCGTAGAGCAGGATCCGCATGCCCCGCTCGCTGGCCCGCTCCGTGAGCGCGTGGACGAAGCGGTCGAGCACCACGCCGGAGATCCCGCCCAGGTATGGGTCGAGGCGCACCCCGATGGTCGAGCTGCGCCGGGTACGGAGCCGCCGCGCGGCAGCGTGCGGGCGGTAGCCGAGCTCCGCGATCGCCCGCTCGACGCGCTCGCGGGTGGCGCCGCGCACGATCGCCGGGGAGTTCAGCACGTTCGAGACGGTCTGGCGGGAGACGCCGGCGGCGCGTGCGACGTCCTCCACGGTCGGGGCCTTCGCCATGGTTGCCCCCTCCTCGCCGTCGTCAACCGCCTGCACTGAACCGCCTGCCTGGAACCGCCCGCAGTGAACCGCCCACCCCGAACCGCCTGCCGCGAACGTTCGGAGCGTCATCCTAGGGGCCGCGACGGCGTCTTGACACCGCGCCCGCCCCGTCCATACTCTCCTGCCAAGCACAATTTGATCGTTCAAATTCGACCGGGTCAAGTCAGGACCGGCCACCACCGCGTGCTGCCTCATCAAAGGAGAAGAGACACATGACACGGCACATCTCACGGCGCTTCGCCAGTACGGGGGCCCTCCTCGTCGCCGGTGCGCTCGCCCTCACCGCCTGCGGCGGTTCCGGCTTCGAGCAGCCCGCCGACGACGCCGCCAGCGGCGGCACCACCGAGCTCACGAGCTCCGACGACGCGCTCTCGGTCCTGATCGCCTCGTCCGGCGACGCCGAGACCGACGCGGTCACGGACGCCGTCGCCGACTGGTCCGCCGACTCGGGCGTCACCGCCGACGTCCAGGTCGCCAGCGACCTGCCCCAGCAGCTCTCGCAGGGCTTCGCGGCCGGCTCGCCGCCGGACCTGTTCTACCTCTCGCCCGACGCGATCGCCGGCTACGCCGACAACGGCTCGCTCCAGCCGTACGGCGACCTCGTCGAGCACAAGGACGACTTCTACCCCTCGCTCGTGGAGAACTTCACCGTCGACGGCACGTTCTACTGCGCCCCGAAGGACTTCTCGACGCTCGGGCTCGTGATCAACACCCGGCTCTGGGAGGACGCGGGCCTGACCGACGCCGACGTCCCGACCACATGGGACGAGCTGGCGACGGTCGCCAAGACGCTCACCACCGACGACCACGTGGGCCTCGCGCTCAGCAACGAGTACCAGCGCCTCGGCGTCTTCATGGCGGAGGCCGGCGGCGGTCTCGTGGTCGACGACGAGCCCGTCGCCAACAGCGCGGGCAGCGTAGAGGGCCTCGAGTACGTGCAGACCCACCTGACGGACGGCACGTTCGCGTACGCGGCCGACCTCGGCGCGGGCTGGCCCGGCGAGGCCTTCGGCAAGGAGCAGGCCGCCATGACCGTCGAGGGGAACTGGATCACCGGCGCCCTGAGCACCGACTTCCCGGATGTCGAGTACACGGTCGCGGAGCTGCCCGCCGGGCCCGCCGGCCAGGGCACGCTGCAGTTCACGAACTGCTGGGGCATGGCCGCCGACAGCCCCAACCAGCAGGCCGCGCTGGACCTCGTCGCGCACCTGACGAGCACCGAGCAGCAGCTCGCCTTCTCGAAGGCGTTCGGCCCGATGCCGTCGACCGAGTCGGCCGCGGGCGACTGGACGAGCGCGAACCCCGACCTCGCCGCGTTCCTAGACGGCGCGCAGTACGCGCAGTTCCCGCCCACGTGGGCCGGCGCGACCGACGTCATCACCGACCTCAACTCCCAGCTCGAGTCGCTCGAGGGCGGCGACCCGCAGCAGATCCTCGACGACACCCAGTCGAACCTCGAAGCGATAGCGGAGTAGGGAGCGATGTCCGCACCGTCCGCTCCCCCAGCGGCCTCGGCATCGGCGCCGACGACGACGCCGACGCCGGCACGGGCGCCCCGCCGCGCCAGGCCCCCTCGCGGGCTCCGGCGCGGGGAGGCGCTCGCCGGCTGGGCCTTCACGGCCCCCGTGCTGCTGATCCTCGGCGTGTTCATGCTGGTGCCCGTGCTGATGGCGCTGTGGGTCAGCTTCTCGGACTGGTCGGGACGCGGCAGCCCGCTGTCGTCCGACGTCGGCTTCGTCGGGCTGGACAACTACGCGGCGGTGACCACCGGCGGCGGGCTCGCGGAGCGCGACTTCGGCGTCGCGCTGCGCAACAACGCCTGGTACGTGCTGCTGGTGGTCCCGCTGCAGACCGCCCTGTCCCTGTTCCTCGCGGTGCTCGTCAACCGCGCGGTGCTGCGGGGCCGGGGCGTGTTCCGCACGGCGTTCTACTTCCCGTCGGTCACCAGCTCGGTCGCCATCACGGTGCTGTGGCTGTTCCTGTTCTCGACGTCGGGCGTGGTCAACGCGATCCTCGCCCGCCTCGGCATCGCCGGGCCGAACTGGTTCAACGAGCCGAGCGGCGTCCTGCACGACCTGCTCGGCGCGCTCGGTGTCCGGTCGGGGCCGCAGGCCCTGACCGAGCACGGCTTCCTCGGCCTGTCGTGGTGGGACTGGCTCGCGGGGCCCTCGGTGGCGATGTCGGCGTTCGTGCTGATGGCGATCTTCACGACGAGCGGCACGTTGATGCTGCTCTTCCTCGCGGGCCTGCAGAACCTCGGGCCTGACGTCGAGGAGGCCGCCATGGTCGACGGAGCGAACGGCTGGCAGCGGTTCTGGCGCATCACGCTCCCCCAGCTCCGGCCGACCCTGTTCACCGTGCTCACGCTCGGGCTGATCGGCTGCTGGCAGGTCTTCGACCAGATCTACACCGGCACGCAGGGCGGCCCGGGCAAGACGACGCTGACGCCTGCCTACCTCAGCTACCAGTCGGCGTTCCTGTCCCAGGAGTGGGGCCGGGGCGCGGCGATCGCGTTCATCCTGTTCGTCATCATCGTGCTCCTGACGATCCTGCAGCGCTGGGTCCTGCGCGAGCGACCAGACGTCCGGCGCCGGGCCCGGACCGCCCGCACCAAGGGGGAGGCGGCATGACCCGCACCACGCGCCGGCTGACGCCGAAGGCGCTCGCCTGGCAGGTCGCGCTCTACGCGCTGCTGGTCGCCCTGGCGCTCGTCTACGTCTACCCGTTCCTCGTGCAGGTGGCGACGTCGGTCAAGACGGAGGCGGACGCCGCCGCCAGCCCCGTCTCCCTGATCCCCGACCCGCTGACGTGGGGCGCGTACGGGCGTCTGTTCCTCAGGTCGGACTTCCCGGTGTGGTTCGCGAACTCCGCCGTCGTGACGGTGCTCGTCACCGCCGGGCGTGTCTTCTTCGACTCGCTCGCGGGCTACGCGCTGGCCCGGCTGCGTTTCCGCGGGCGCGGCGTCGTCTTCGCGGGGCTCGTCGCCGTCATGGCCGTGCCGACCGTCGTGCTGCTGATCCCGAAGTTCCTGGTCATCAACCAGCTCGGCATCTACGACTCGTACGCGGGCATGGTCCTGCCCCTGCTGGTGGACGCCGCGGGCGTGTTCATCATGAAGAACTTCTTCGAGTCGGTCCCCGCCTCCGTCGAGGAGCAGGCGCGGATCGACGGGGCGGGCACGTTCCGGATCTTCTGGTCCGTGGTGCTGCCGATGGCCCGTCCGGCGCTCGTGACCATCGTGATCCTCTCGTTCCAGGGGTCGTGGAACGAGCTGAGCCACTTCATCGTGTCCGCCCAGTCCCCCTCGCTGACGACCCTCACCAAGGGCGTCGCGTCCCTCGCGAGCGGCCAGCTCAGCCAGGGCAGCCAGTACCCGATCAAGCTCGCGGCAGCGGCGCTCATGACCATCCCCGTCGCGGTCGTGTTCTTCGTCTTCCAGCGACGCATCATGAACGCCAGCGAAGGAGCCGTCAAAGAATGAGCCTCACCCCCGAGCCCGAGCGCGCGGCCGACCGCACAGCACCGCTGCAGCCCTTGCTCAGCGACGCCGTCATCGCGCTGCGCGCCCCGACCCAGGTGTGGTCCGGCCGCGACGGCGACCTCGGTGGCGCGCCCGTCGACGGCGTCTACCACGGCGACGTCCGGCACGTCAGCGGGCTGACGTGCGAGTGCGCGGAGTCGCCGGTCGAGTACATCTCGCTCGCCCCGGAGGGCGCCTCGCGCGTCGTATTCGGCGGCCTCCTGCGCGCCGTCGACGACGACCAGCCCGACCCCAAGGTCCGCCTGGTGCGGGACCGCCGCGTCGCCGACGGCGAGGTGGCCGAGACCTGGACGGTGGCCTCGCACCTGCCCGAGGCGGTCCGCGTCACCCTGCGCCTGCGGCTCCGACCGGACTTCGCGACGCTGCACGACGTGAAGGCGGGGCTCGCCGGCGCCGCGAACCCGGACGTCGCCGTCACCGTCGCCCCGGGGTCGGCGACCGCGAGTGCCGGCCCTCGGTCGTTCACCCTGACGGCCGACGGCGCGACCGTGACCACGACTGCCGGCGGCGAGGTCGAGGCCGTCTGGCCGCTCGACGTCCCGCCGGGCGGCGAGGCGGAGGCCGCCTGGTCGCTCGCGCTGCACGACGGCTCCCTGGTCGTGCGGGGCGCCGCCGGCACCTGGCCGGGCGCAGGCCGCGCGGATCTCCCTGCCGGGGCCGACCCCCGGCTCGGCCGCTGGCTGGCAACCGCCCTCGACGACCTGGACGCCCTGCGCCTGACCCTCCCCGACCACCCCGACGACGACTTCTTCGCCGCCGGCGCACCCTGGTTCTTCACGCTGTTCGGACGCGACGCCCTCTGGGCGGCCCGGCTCGCGCTCCCCGTCGACACCGGGGCCGCCGCCTCGACCCTGCGGGTCCTGGCGCGGCTGCAGGGCACCACCCACGACGTCGAGACGGCGCGGGAGCCCGGCAAGATCCTGCACGAGCTGCGCGCGACGCCGCTGGCGATCCCGCACGACGACGTCGTCCTGCCGCCGCTGTACTACGGCAGCGTCGACTCCACCCCGCTGTGGGTGTGCCTGCTGGCCGACGCCTGGCGCGCCGGCATGCCCGACGCCGAGGTCGCCGCCCTCCTGCCCGCCCTGCGCGGGGCCCTGACCTGGCTGCTGGAGCACGGCGACAGCGACGGCGACGGGTTCCTCGACTACATCGACCGCACCGGGCGCGGGCTCGCGAACCAGGGCTGGAAGGACTCCGGCGACTCCATCCAGTGGCGCGACGGGACCCTCGCCGAGGGCCCGATCGCGCTCTGCGAGGTGCAGGGCTATGCCTACGAAGCGGCGCTCGCGGGCGCGGACCTCCTCGAGGCCTTCGGCTCCCCCGAGCCTGGCCCCAAGGAGCCCGGCCCGCTGCGCCCGGCCGCGCTCCGTGCCTGGGCCCGGGACCTGCGTGCCCGGTTCGCGCGGACGTACTGGGTCGAGACTCCCGAGGGCCGCTATCCGGCGGTCGCGCTGGACCGGCACAAGCGGCCGGTGGACACGCTCACGAGCAACATCGGGCACCTCATCGGCACGGGAATCCTCGACCCCGCGGAGGAGCTGCACGTCGCGGACCTGCTGCTCGGCCCGACGATGTCCACCGGCTTCGGCATCCGCACCATGTCCACCGGCGCAGCGGGCTACTGGCCGCTGTCGTACCACGGGGGCAGCGTGTGGACGCACGACACCGCCATCGTCGTGCACGGTATGCACCGGGCGGGACGTGCCGAGCATGCCGCGCGAACGGTGGACGGACTGCTCGCGGCGGCCGAGGGCTTCGGCTACCGCGTGCCGGAGCTGCACTCCGGGGACCCAGCGACCCGCGCTGGTGTGCCCACGCCCTACCCGGCGGCCTGCCGCCCGCAGGCCTGGTCGGCCGCGGCCGCCATCACCAGCCTGGCGGTGGCCCGCGCGGCCCGGACGCCGGCCGTCGTCGGCTAGCCCGGGCGAGCCGAACGGAACGGTCCGCTTCCAGCACAGTCTTGCGCATGGTCCCGGGCGGAAAACCATGCGCAATGTTGTGCTGGAGGCCGACCTTTCGACGTCGGCACGAGCATGGCAGGATCTCCCGCGTGAGCACCCAGACGAGCACGACGACGCCGCCGGAGCAGACGAGCGAACGCCTCATCACCTTCCTCGACGCCGCGATCGCCATCGCGCTGACGCTGCTCATCCTGCCGCTCATGGAGGGCGTGTCCGAGGCGACCGCCGACGACCACAGCCTCGCCGAGTACGTCGACGCGCACGCCTCGCAGCTGCTGGCCTTCACGCTCAGCTTCGTGATGATCGCGCTGTTCTGGCGGCTGCACCACGCGATGCTGCTGCCGGACACGCCCGCGGACCGCGGCCGCACGACGCTGCAGTTCGCGTGGCTGTTCACGATCACGCTGATGCCGGTCGTCACCGCGCTCACCGGCGGCCTGGAGACAGACCGGCCGCTGATCGCGTCCTACATCGGCACCCTCGCGGTGAGCGCGTGGCTGCTGTTCGCCATCGCCGTCGTCGAACGACGCAAGCGGACGGCGGCCGGACTGCCGTTCCCCACCACCATGGCAGCCGCGCCGCTGGCCATGGCGCTGCTCTTCACGCTGGCCATGCTGCTCAGCCTGATCGTGCCGTCGTACTTCTGGCTCTTCGTCATGGTGCTCACGAGCCCCCTGCGCACGGGCCTGCTGCGCCTCGGCGTCGTCGGCCGGGAGCCGGCGTCGCCCACCACGGCCGACGACGCCGGCTAGCCCCGGCGCCCGTCCCACCAGTCGAGCACGCGGGTGCCGTGGAACGTGAGCCACTTCGACGGCTCGCCCTCCGGCACGTCAACCTCGAACCACACCCGGCCCGGATGGCGCCCCTCCTGCAGCCAGGTGCCGTCCGGGCGGCGGGCGGCGCGCACCACCTCGACCGCGTCGGTGAGCCGGGGATCGGGTCCGACGCCGTCGTGCAGCGCCGCCGCGCGGAAGTAGTCCAGGGCGTTGAGCGCGCTGAAGCCCCAGCGGAACGGGTAGCGGAACCGGGTCGCCCAGGGGCCGACGGGCTCGCCCGTCGACAGGGTGCGCAGCAGCCGGCGCTCCAGGAGGTACTCCTCGCCGGCCCGGCGCGCGGCCCGCAGCTCGTCGCTGCCGCCGGTCGCGACCTCGTAGTACAGGATGCTCTTCAGGGAGTTGAGCGTGGAGTGGAACGACGAGCGCGTCGAGCCCTCGACCCACTCGCAGTTCCAGCCGCCGTCCGCCAGCCGGTGGTCGACGAACCACCGGGCGATGCCCGAGACGTCCACGCCGAGCCACGCGCCGTTGGCGAGCGTCCAGCCGTTGATGCAGCAGTCGACCTCACCCTCCCAGTAGGGCAGGTTCTCGTACTCCCAGCGGCAGCCCGCGGCCAGCTTCTCGGCCGTGCCGGCCAGGACGGCGGCGTCGAGGCCCCAGTCCCGGAGGGTGCAGAGCGTCCAGGTGGTCGCCGTCCAGGGCTGGCCCTCCTCGTCGCCCTCGAACCCCGCGGGGAAGAAGGCGCCCCCGGCCCACTGCCCGTCGGGATCCTGCAGCGCGAGCAGGCGGGCCCCGAATCCCTCCGTCGCGATGCGGGCTCGCGTCGCGCCCCACACGTCCTCGGGCGCGCCCGCGAGGTCGCGTTCGACCTGCCAGCGCAGCGCTGGGTCGGCGTCGAGCAACCAGTCGAGCAGCTCCGGTGCGAGGGGCACATCAGGAGGCTACTGCGAACGGGGCGGGCTTGGTCGGAAAGAGTCGCAAGAGTCGGTCAGGAATCGAGAAGCACCGGACGCCGCGCGGAACCTAACGTGATGGGCATGGCAAACATCGACTCCGTCACCCTCGAAGTGACCGACCTCCCCGCCGCACGCTCCTTCTACGACGCCGCCTTCGACCTGGGCGACACCCTCCAGCTCCGCGCCACCGACGTCCCCACGACCGGATTCCGCGGATACGACCTGTCCCTCATCACCTCCCAGCCGGCCAACGTCCACGCCATGTTCGACGCGGCGGTCGCCGCCGGCGCCGCCGTCCTCAAGCCCGTCGCCAAGTCCATGTGGGGCCACGGCGGCGTCCTCCAGGCACCCGACGGCGCGATCTGGAAGGTCGCGACGTCCGCCAAGAAGGACTCCGGCCCGGCCGCACGCGAGGTCGACGAGATCGTGCTGCTCATCGGGGCCGACGACGTGTCGGCGAGCAAGAAGTTCTACGTGCAGCGCGGCCTGACCGTGGGCAAGAGCTTCGGCTCGTACGTCGACTTCAAGATGGGCTCCAGCCCGATCGGGCTCGGCCTGTACAAGCGCGCGGCGCTGGCCAAGGACGCCGGGGTGCCGCCGGAGGGGTCGGGCTCGCACCGGATCGCGGTGAACAGCGACCTCGGCGAGTTCACGGACCCGGACGGGTTCGCGTGGGAGCCGGTCCGGGTGAGCCGGTAGGGCGAGCCGCTCCGGCACGGTAGAGCGAGCCGGAGCGCGAAGCGACTGACGAATCATCCTGTTCGGGTGATGTGGCCGCAGCCGGGCCCGAGGAACGTAGGACGGGCCCGGCGGCGAGCAGAACAGGAGTCCGACATGAATGATCCGACACCCCTCTATCGCATCTTTCGTCACCCCGTCGCGAGCACTGAGTCGCGCGAATCATCGGCGCTTCTCGCCGGCGCCGGCGCTTTCGTGCTGGGTGCGCTCGTGGGGCTCTTCGTGTTCCGGGACAGCGGCGTGCCGATCTCCGGGCGCGGCTCGATCGGCGATTTCGCCGCCATCGGCGGAGCGCTGGTCGCGATTGCCGCATTCCTCTTCGGGTGTGTACTGCGACGTACCCAGATCCGACGCGACGAAGCGGGTGGCAGCGGCCGCCCGCGGCTGCGCTGGTTCGATATCGCGGCCTTGGCGCTGGCGCACGCGGTCATCGCATTGCTGGGATGGATCGGGCTCGCGTCCGTCGTGGGCGAGAGCTTCATCGGAGCGACCGCGTACTCGACGGCCGCCGCAGTGCTCGGCGGCGTCGCCCTGGCCGTGACCGCCTACCTGGCATTTCTCTCAGCTGTGAACCTCACCCCGATGATGGTCTCGCTGGTCCTGGCGCTGTTCCTCGTCGTCGGCGCCTTCACCAGCATGCTCAGCGCCACCGATCCGTACTGGTGGCAGGAGAACCTCAGCGCCCTCGGGATGACCGACGACATCTCTGCGATGGCGTTCAACCTGACCCTCATCATCGCTGGCGTCATGGTCACGACCATCGCGCACTACACCACCGCGTACCTGCCGCACTCGACCCCCATGGAGGTGCGGGGCCGCACCCTCGTCCGGACGGCGCTCGTGCTCATCGGCGTGCTCCTCGCGTGCGTCGGGATCTTCCCCGTCGACGACTTCCTGGCGGCGCACAACACCGCCGCCATCGGAATGGTGATCATCTACGTCACGATGGTCGTGAGTCTTCGCCGGCTGCTTCCGTCGATGCCACGAGTGTTTGTCCTGCTCGGCTACATCTACGTCGGGGTCATCGTGATCCTGGCGGTCTTCTTCATCACCGGGTACTACAACCTCACGGCCGTCGAGCTGGTCGCCGCGGTACTCATCTTCAGCTGGATCATCGTGTTCCTGCGCAGCTCCGGAGCGGTAGAGATGTCCCGGGACGAAGCCGCGTCCACGACCGGCTGATCGGACGCCGATGCCGGCGTCACGACCCCCGCGAGCGCCTCGCTCACCAGCGTCCGCAGCGCCGGAACGACGTCGGCCACGTCAGTAGCTGTTGGGCGCCTGGACGGACTGCCAGTGCCACGGCTCGGGATTGCGCCCGGACGGCTCGGCGAACGGCGGGTGGACCCACCCGTAAGCCTCGGCGTTGGCCTTGAGCCAGTCGTACTGGGCCGACCCGAAGGCCTCCACGCCGCCGCCGATGTCGATCGCCAGTCCCGTGCCGTGGTTGGAGCAGCCGGGCGGGGCCGCCGTGTCGGACGACGGGTCGTACAGCGCCTCCTGCTGCGCGTACGTGCGGTACGAGGAGTTGATGGTCAGGTTCACGCCGAACTCGGCCGCGTACGCCGCGTTCAGGTCCGCCAGTCCACCGACGACGTCGGCGCGCACGTAGTGGCCCGACGCGAACGGGATCGACGCCAGCTCCGAGGACGACAGGTGGCCGTTCTCCGCGGACCACACCTGGTCCGGTTCGGGACAGGTGCCGGCGGGCGTCGCTGCGTCCGTGCCTGCATCCTCAGTGGTTGCCGGGTCGGTCGCGGGGTCGGCGCCCGCGTCTCCGGTTGTCGGGTCGGCGCCGTCCGCCTCCACGCCCGTCCCGTCCTGCGAGGTCTCGGCGAGTACGGCGGCGCTGCCGTCCTGGATCTGCGCCGTCGCCTCGGACTTCGCTCGTGCCTTTCGCACCTGCCGACCCGACGTCGCCACCGCGCTGGCGGCGTCTCGCAGGGCGGCCGTCACGACGGGTACGTCGTCCTGGAGCGCGCTCGTCAGTTCCAGCACCGCTTTGGCTTCATCCACCGTGCCCCACGGCGCGGATGCCACCGACTCCAGCGACACCGCCACGGCCTGTGCGTCGTCGATCGCCGCGTTCAGCATCCGGCGCTCGGACTTCTCCGCGGCCTGACCGTCCGGGCTCTTCAGGACAGCCTGGGCATCCTTGATCTCGCCGATCAGATCCGCGCGGAACGTCGCGCTCTCGGCGATCGCTGTCCGCGCTTCCGTCACTGCGGACGGCGGAGCCGTCGCCTTGGAGCCGAACACGTCGAGTGCGTAGGCGCTCCCAGCCGCCACCACCATGCTCGCCGCGACGGCGACAATGCCGATCGCCCGGCGCCTGCGCCGCTCCGAACTGCGCCTGCCCCGCCGCGGCCACGGCGACCGTCGAGGCGCCTGTAGCTCCGGCCAGAGGGGCGTCTGGGTCAGCACCGACGAAATCTATAGCGAGGACTGGCCCCACGCAGAGGCGGCAGCGGGTGAATTCAGACGTGCGCCGGCCCAGTCGCTTAGCCGACCCGGCCGACGTCGGACACGTTCATCGGATCAATCTGCACCTGTCGGCCGGCGAGCCTTCCGTCTGAAGATCCGACGTAGTATTTTCTACTACGTGAGCGATGGCGAAGAGACCAGCCCGGCGGAACCGGACTGGAAGCACCGAGGTGACTACATCCGCACCAGATCAGCCCGGAAGGAGTCCGCTGGGGAGACGAACATCGAGCCAGAGTGGGCGAACGAGGCGTTCGCCGATCCGGCCGCGGTTGTGTTCTCCCCGGATCCGGCAGCGAAGAAGGGCCTGTCGGACCGAACCATTGGTTGGTCGGAGACCGCCGGCCTCCTCATCACGGTGATCACCGTGCGTGAAGGTGACACACTCTGGGGCGCGAACGCGTGGAAGTCCAACGACGTCGACCAGCGCCATTACCAGCGTGCAGAACAGCCCACCGGCGAGGACCAAGCCGGTGGCAAGCGGGAGGACAAGAAACCATGAACGAGAAGAGCATCGAAGATCTGCTGACCGAGGTCTCCCAAGAGTCCGAGGCGCGACGCCATGACCCGCTGCCCGACGACGCCGTGGGCGTGCGGCGAGATGACAAGCCCGCTCCAAGGGTGCTGTCCGTGCGGTTGACTGCCGACCAGTACGACCGTCTGGCCGCGCTCGCCGCCGGCCGAGACCTGCCTGTCTCGACCATGGCACGCCTAGCGATCCTGGAAACCCTCGACCAGCAAGCACGACCGGCTTCGGGACCAATCGACCTGACCACCATGACCGCCGCACTGCGCGAGGTCATCCGCCCCGAATTCCTCAAGGCCAGCTGACCCCGGCTTGTCATCGTGCGGGGGGACGGCCTCAGGCTGCTCGCTCGGCGATCTCCTTGACGCTCTGCACGAGGCTCTCCCACATGGCTTTCGAGTGCTCGGCCTCCTCAGGGCTGGCGTTGTTGTCCTGCGATAGCGTCAGCTGGGTCCCTCCTGCTGTGGCCTCGAGCGTCCAGGTGAGCATGTGGTAGTTCTCGGGCTTGTCCTCCTGGCCGCTGAGCCCGCTGAAGTGCGTGTGCACGAGCCGTCGTCCGGGTTCGAGCTCGAGGATCGTGCCCTTGTCCTGGTAGCCCTTCCCCTCCCAGGTGCCGCGCCAGGTGATCGGCCCGCCGACGGTCCAGTCGGTGGAGACCTCCGTGCCGAACATGAACTCCCTGATCGCGTCGCGGTCGGTGAGCACCGACCACACGTGACTTGGTGCCGCGTCGATCGTGATCGTCGCCGTCGCGACGTAGTTCCCGGTCATGTCTTCTCCTGTGATGACTCGCGCCAGACCCGCGGACGTCTCCAGGGTGCCCCAATCGTGAGGATACGCGCGGGCCGCCCGTGCCGTGGTTGGAGCGGCCGGGCGGGGCCGCGGTGTCGGACGACGGGTCGTACCCCGCGTCCGAGGGCGCGGCCTGAGCGGCCGGCACGGCCCGACGTCGGGCCGCCGTCACGACCCCGCGAGCGCCCCGCTCACCAGCGGGCGTGGCCCGAGCAGCGGAGATCGCCGCGCTGCTCACGCCGACGCCTTGCGGCGGTCCCAGGCCAGCGCCGTCAGGGCCAGCGCACCGACGAGGAGCCCGAAGTCGCGCAGCGCGACGTCGTAGTACTCGCCCATGGTCACCAGGTTGACGATGATGCCGGCCAGCCAGGCGGCAACCAGCGGCCCGCCGAACCGCGGGGCGAAGGCGACCACGAGGCCGGCGACGACCTCGACGACGCCGACTGCCATCATCGCCTCATGGGCGGTGCCGGGGACCAGGTCGTTGATCCAGGGCGCCAGGTACTGGTCCCAGTCGGTGAGCAGCCCGGCGAACTTGTCCAGGCCGAAGGCGATTGGCGCGACGGTGAACACCGTACGCAGCAGCAGGAAGGCGCGTTCTGCGCCGAGGGTCGTTCGGGTGGTGCCGGGGGCGGGGGTCTTCGTGGCCATCGGGAGTTCCTCTCTCGTTCTTCTTGGGTCAGTGGAAGCTGCCGGGGAAGTCGCGGGGTTTGAGTTGGCGTAGGCCGGCGCAACCGACGTTGACCACCCGCAGCGGTGCGGGTGACGATGAAGACGTCGTCGAGAGGGCCATGACCATGTTGGTGTCGGCAGCCGCAGGACTCTTACCCCCGCGGCCCGGGCGGGGTAAGACGGCGCCGGTATGGCGACACCAACAGGACATGACCCCGCACAAGACGCAGGCTGCACCCGGATGCAGCAGCGGACCTCCGGCGGACGTCCAGACGTGGCGCCGCTGTCGGTTGCTCGAGGCTGGGTTCCCGGCCGCGGCCGCAGACGCGGTCGCTTCCGATGGCCGATTCGACCTACATGCCCTCCTGCAGCTGGTCGACCGCGGCTGCCCGCCCGAGCTGGCGGTTCGCATAGTGGCGCCACTGCCTCAGGAGGTGGCACCGTGACCACCGTCAACCGGGCGATTCCCGCCGCGGCCCCCGCACCCCCCTCGGATGGCATGTGGCTCGCCGACCTGACTGACGACGGTCCGGCCGGCCAGCAGGCGCTGCTACGGCTCCGTGAGCTGCTGCTGCGGGCCGCCCGGCATCAGGTCTGGCGACTGCGCGATCTCTTGCCGGGAGCAGGTGCGGGAGACCTCGAGGACATGGCCCAGCAGGCTACGAACGACGCCCTGGTCGCCGTGCTGCGCCGGCTCGGCACCTTCGAGGGACGAAGCCGCTTCACCACCTGGGCCTACAAGTTCGGGGTGCTTCACGCGGGTGTCGCAGTGCGCCGCGAGGCCTGGCGGAACCGTGAGGTTCCCCTGCCCGACACCCTGGCCCTCGTCGCCGACCGGTCGCCGGCTCCGGAGGCACACACCGAAGCCGCACAGCTCGCCCGCGCCGTCCGGGCCGCGATTGCCAGCGAGCTCACCCCGCACCAACGGCGCGTGGTGCTGGCGCTGCTGGTGGAAGAGGTGCCGATCGACGTCCTGGCCGACCGGCTCGGCAGCACCCGCAACGCCCTCTACAAGACCCTGCACGACGCCCGCCGCCGACTGCGCGCTGCGCTCATCGACAGCGGCTTTCTCGACGCCCGCCCCAACCGGAGCACCCCATGACAGATTCAGCTCGCGGCCTGAGCCCCACGACGATCACCAGCCTCCTTGCCGACACGAGCCCCTACCTGTCGTGCGACGACTGCTTCGCCCAGATCGACGAGTACGTCGAGCGCCAGATCGCGGACCCGCACTACGAGGACCCCGCCATGAAGGCCCACCTGCTCGGATGCGGGGCATGCGCCGAGGAAGCCGAAACCCTGCGGGAGCTGCTCCGCGAAGACGCCGGCTGACGGTCCCGGTTCGACCCAGTAGCGGGTCCGCGGGTTCGGGCGGCTGCTCGAGCGAGTCGGCGGTGAGGCCGGCGGCCTTGCCGGACGGCGTCGGGCCGCCGTCACGACCCCGCGAGCGCCTCGCCCACCAATGTCCGCAGCGCCGGAACGACGTCCGCCTCGAACCAGGGGTTCTTCGACTGCCAGCGGAAGTTGAGCGGCGACGGGTGCACCAGCGGGATCATGGAGGGCAGGTACTCCGCGTAGGCACGCACGGTCTCGGTCAGGCTTTGCTTGGCGCGGGCGCCCAGGTAGTGCTTCTGGGCGTAGCCGCCCACGAGGACGGTGAGCGCGAGGTCCGGCAGCTCGGCGAGGATCCGCTGGTGCCACAGGTCCGCGACGTCCTTGCGCGGCGGCAGGTCGCCGGAGGCACCCTTGCCCGGGTAGTAGAAGTCCATGGGGAGGATGGCAAACTGGTCCGGGTCGTAGAACTGTGCGTCGTCGACGCCGAGCCAGGCCCGCAGCTTCACGCCGCTGGCGTCGTTCCACGGCACGCCGCTCTGCTGGGCCTTGCGGCCGGGCGCCTGGCCGATGACCGCGATCCGCGCGCCCGGTGCCGCGGCGTACAGCGGCTCGTAGCCGAGGTCGCGCGCCCAGGCGTTGGACGGATGGGCGATGATCTCGGCCCGGATCCGGTCGAGGTTGCTGCTCATGGCGGCCAGTCTGTCCCCCGTGCGAGCTACCTGCGAATGTCCACCGTGCGGTGACTACCGCGAACCGCCGCGTCCATAGCGTTCGGGGTAGCCCGCGGCGCTCCGGCCGCGGCTTCTCGACAAGGAGTCATCGTGCGTCTGGTATGGCAGCTCGTAGCGGTTGTGGCGGTCTCGTTCCTCGGCGGCCAGGGCCTGATGGCGGTTCAGGACAATCCCTGGCTGACACTGGCCGTCGGGGTGGCGACGGCGGTGCTCGCCGTCGTCGTCTACGCCTGGGTGGTGCGGCGGACCGAGCACCGAGCGCCGGTGGAGGTCGCGCTCAAGGGCGCGGCCCCGGCGATCAGCTGGGGCACGCTGCTCGGCGTCGCGCTGTTCGGCCTGGTCATCGCTAACCTCGCGTTTCTCGGCAGCTACACGGTCCACGGCCTGGGCACGCCGACGGGCGCGCTCGGGCTGCTCGGCGTCATGGCAGCGGCCGCCGTGACGGAGGAGCTGATGTTCCGCGGCGTCCTGTTCCGGATCATCGAGGGGTGGACCGGGACATGGATCGCTCTGACGGTGACCAGCCTGCTGTTCGGCCTGGTTCACCTGGTCAACCCGAACGCCAGCCTGTGGGGCGCGCTCGCCATCGCGATCGAGGCCGGCGGCATGCTCACCGCCGCCTACGTCGCCACCCGCAAGCTGTGGGTGCCGATCGGTCTGCACCTCGGCTGGAACATCGCGGGGAGCGCGATCTTCAGCACCGAGGTCTCGGGCAACAACACCCCGCAGGGCCTGCTGGATGCGACGACGTCGGGGAATGCGCTCATCACCGGGGGTGAGTTCGGCCCGGAAGGAAGTGTGTACTCCCTGGTGTTCTGCGCGGTGGTCGCCGCGGTGTTCATCCGGCTGGCCTACCGACGCGGTCACGTTGTGCCGCGTGGGCGCGGCGCCCGGGCGGCCGCGGTCGCTACGCTCCCCCGGTGACCGATCTCCGGCAGGACCCGGACCGGCAGGTCCTGGGGCGATGGCACCGGCTCGACGTCACTGTCCGGGACCTGCCGCTCGCGCTCGGCCTCGCAGGCGCCGCGTTCGTACCGGCGCTGCGGGAGTACGGGACGCAGGTCGGTGAGCTGCCCGCCCGCCCCCTGGACGGCTGGGCCCTGGTGGTCATCGGCCTCGAGTGCCTCCCGCTCGCCGTGCGGCGGCGGTGGCCTGCCGTGTGTATCGCGCTGGTCTCGCTCGGCTTCGCGATCGGGCAGGTCCAGGGCTACCACTCGTTCGCGGGCAATGCGCTGGGCATCGCGCTGATCAGCACGGGCGCGCACCTGGAGCGCCGTCGGCGTCTGGTCGCCGTCGTGCTCTCCGTGGGATACGTGGGGCTGGCGGTCGCTCTCGACCGGCTGACCGACGCCGAGCGGGTGGACGAGTACCTGACGTTCTACCTGGCCATGGCCCTGGCGTGGGGAGTCGGCGCCTGGCTGCGCTCCACCCGGTCGGCCGAGGCGGAACGCCGGCTGCGGGTCGCCGCGGACACCCGCGCCGCCGAGCGGACCCGCATCGCCCGCGAGCTGCACGACGTCGTGACCCACCACGTGACGGCGATGGTCGTGCAGGCGGAGGCCGCGCGGTACCTGACCGCCGCACCCGAACGGCTCGACGAGACCCTGACCGCCGTCACCGACACGGGCCGGCGGGCCATCGGCGACCTGCGCCACCTCCTGGACGTGCTCGACCCGGGCCACGACGGCGCCGTCAGGACGCCGCCGGACGGCGGGCTCCAGGTGCTCGTCGAGCAGACGCGGCAGGCCGGGCAGCCGGTGGAGCTCACCGAGGTGGGCGCGCCGGCCGAGGCGGCGGGCAGCGCCGAGCGGACCGCCCATCGGGTGGTCCAGGAGTCGCTGACGAACGCCCTCAAGCACGCCCACGGCAGCCCGACGGCGGTCAGCGTGCACTACGACGACAGGGAGATCACCGTGGAGGTCAGCACCGACGGCCCCGGGGCGCCAACCAGCGCACCGGCAGGAGCGCGGGCCGGCTCGCGCGGCGTCCCGGCCGGGAGCGGACGCGGCCTCGCCGGGCTCCGCGAACGGGTCACCACCCTGGGCGGCACGTTCGACGCGAGACGGCGGGACGACGGCGGCTTTGTCGTGCTGGCCCGCATCCCGACGGGGAGCCGGTCGTGAGCGCGCCGACCCGGGTCCTGATCTGCGACGACCAGGTGCTGATCCGCACCGGGTTTGCGACGATCATCGACGCCCAGCCCGACCTGGAGGTGGTGGGCGAGTGCGGGGACGGGCGGGCCGCCGTCGACCTCGCCCGCCGGCTGAACCCGGACATCGTGGTGATGGACGTCCGGATGCCGGTCCTGGACGGCATCGAGGCGACCCGTCTGCTCGCCGGAGCCGGCGCGGAGCGCCCGGTCAAGGTGCTCGTCGTGACCACGTTCAACCTGGACGAGTACGTCTACGAGGCGCTGCGCGCCGGGGCGAGCGGGTTTCTGCTCAAGGACGCCCCAGCGGCGCAGCTGCTGACCGGCATCCGCACCGTCGCGACCGGGGCCGCTCTGCTGGCCCCCGAGGTGACGAGGCAGCTCGTCGGCAGGTACGCGGCGCGGATCAAGCCCGCTGGGGAAGCCTCCGGCGATACCTCGCTGACCCGCCGCGAGCTGGAGGTGCTGCGGCTCATCGCGGACGGCCTGTCCAACGGAGAGATCGCCGCGGCCCTGGTGATCAGCCAGGAGACGGTCAAGACGTACGTGTCCCGCCTCCTGGCCAAGCTCGGCCTGCGCGACCGCGTGCAGGCGGTGGTCTACGCCTACCGCAACGGGCTGGCGACCTGACATCGCCCGGGTGAACTCTGTGCCTCGGACGGTGGCCGCGGTGACCCCGACGTACGTTGGCCATGGGGGGCGGACCGGGTTCGCCCGACCTACCCGGCCGCCCCTCACCACGAGGAGGTGGTGACCATGAAGCGCGTCATCCTGACGTGTGTCGTCGCGGCGGGCTTGAGCCTGGGCGGTGCCATGTCGGCACAGGCAGGCGAGACCAGCGGAACCGGTGCCTCGGTCCCGGGTGCGCACAACGCCAGCTCGATATGTGCGTTCTCGGGTCTGGACGTTCCCGACGCCGAAGAGAACAACCCGCCCGGGTTCGACGATGACTTCGTCACCGACGGCCACGTCCAGACCTACGGCAAGTGGGTGAGCCACGGCTTCAAGTCGGTCGTGCCGAGCCCCGGCGACGCGTGCCGCGGCAACGTCGACTTCGGGGAGTAGCACGGTCTGGCGCGGGGTACGGTCGTCTCCGAGAGCACCCCGGAGGCCAGCGATGAGCACCGACACCCCGCGCCATACCGTCACCGCGACGACCCACGTCGCAGAGCCGCCCGAGCGGGTCTGGGCCGAGCTCATGCATCCCGGGGCGCGGTGGATGCTGGGTGCCAACATCGAGACCGACTTCCGGCCGGGCAGCCCGATCACGTTCGAGGGCCACTTCTTCGGGCGGGTGTTCGCCGACAAGGGCCAGGTCATCGCCGTCGAGCGGCCGAAGCTGCTGCACTTCACGCATTTCGCGCCGCTGAACGGCCTCGCGGACGCTCCTGAGAACTACCACGAGATCCGCATCATGCTCGAGCCCGACGACGGCGGCACGCTCGTCACCGTGGTCGAGGAGAACATCGACTCGGAGCGCCATGCGGTCGCCGCCGAGGGGTACTGGAAGGACGCGCTCGCCACGCTCGCCCACCGTGACGACGGAACCCGCGCGTCACACAGGTGAGGCTGTCTCGCTCCGGGCGTCGGGAGTGGACCGGTCAAGCCTCTGTGAATTGGCCCGACGTGTGGGCCAATCTCCCCTTAGCGTCTCCACCATGACCACCACGACAACTCTCGTCCCCATCCCGCAGCGCCTGGACTTCGACGCACTGGCGCCCACGTTCTCACGTGCCGTGAGCAGCCTCGATGCGGCCGCCACCGCCGAGCTCGACCGCGCGGGCGTCGACCTCGTCCTGCGTGAGCTCGTGCGGCTGCGCGCCTCCCAGCTGAACGGCTGCGCGTACTGCGTCGACATGCACAGCAAGGCGGCCGTGCAGCACGGCGCGACCGCGCAGCGCCTCCACGCCGTGGCGATCTGGGAGGACTCACCGTTCTTCACGGCGCAGGAGCGGGCCGCCCTCCGACTCACCGAGGCCATCACCCGCCTGGCGGAGACCCACGTCCCTCAGCAGGTCGTCGACGACGCTCTCGACGTGTTCACCGAGGCCGAGACCGCCGCGATCATCTCGCTCGTGCTCACGATCAACCTGTGGAACGGCATCGGCGTCACCACCCGATGCTGGGAACCCGTGCTCGACAACGACTGAGGCAGGTGGGCGCGACGCCGGCGATCCCCCGCCGGCGTCGGCCCTGACCTGGGTCAGCTCGGCCAGCTCAGCTCAGCTCAAGCAGGCGCACTCCGTGCGCCGGCACGGTCAGCCGAACGCTGTCGTCCTTGACGACGACGTCCTCGCCGGCCCACAGGTCACGGGCACGTTCCCGCCCCTCGGCCCCGACGTCGGACAGCTGCACCGTGAGCTCGCCCGGTTCGTCACCCAGCCAGAACACGGCGCACACCTCATGATCCGGGAAGTCCGCGCGCCAGATCACGAGGGACCAGTCCCGCACGATCTCCCGGCTGCCGGTGCTCGACAACACCCCGAGGACGTCGGGGTTCTGCAGCAGCTCGAGCGTGTCCGGCGGTGTGTCGGGCAGGTGCCCGCCGAACATCAGGGGCGAACGCATCATCACCCACAGGCTCATCATCGTGCGCTGCTCGTCGATGGTCAGGTTCGAGTCTCGCGCGTCACCCACGTGCGCCCGCACGCCCAGGCGTCCCAGCGGGAGCATGTCGGCGTCCGCCCATGCACCCGGACGCTGATGCGGAGCCCAGCGCGCAGCGCGCTGGAACATCTCCTTCAGCTGACCCCAGTCGTCCCAGAGGTCGTCGGAGATCCGCCACGTCTCCGCGTGCCTGCCCAGGTCGTCCAGGTGCGCCAGGGACAGCTGCTTACCCGGGGAAAGGCTCAGCACGATCGGCCGGCCGCACCGGTCGATCGCCTCGGAGTAGGCAGCGATCTCCGTGCTCTGCGTCGGCGGGTACAACACGTCGTCCAGCTTCACGAAGTCCACGCCCCACTCGGCGAACAGGGCGAGCTGCGAGTCGTAGAACGCCTGCGCCCCGGGCACCGAGTGGTCGATCCCGTAGTTGTCCGGGTTCCACGGGCACACGTTGTCCCGGTCGGCGATCTGCGCCGCCGTCGTGTTCCCGCCGAGCACGGGCAGGTCCAGCTCGACGGCCTTTCGCGGGATGCCGCGCATCATGTGCAGCCCGAACCTCAGGCCCAGCGCGTGCACCCGATCGGCGAGGTGCCGGAACGAGCCGTCGGCAGCCGACGGAAACCTTCCCGGGGCCGGCAGCTGGCGCCCCCACTCGTCCAGCACCGGGTCAGAGACCGGCTGGTAGCCGTGCGTTCCGGCGTCCGGCTCGTACCACTGGATGTCGACGACCACCGTGTCCCAGCCGTAGGGCTTCAGATGCCGTGCCATGTACTCGGCGTTGGCCAGCACCTCGGCTTCGGTCACTGACCCGCCGAAGCAGTCCCAGCTGTTCCATCCCATCGGGGGCCTTGCGGCGTCGGCCTTGCGCCGGGAGTTGTTCTGCATGTGCACCATCTCAGCGCAACGGGAGGGCGGTCCGCATCTCGCTCCCTGGGGAATCCTTCCAGGATCCTTTGATCCGCCCCTGGGGTGCGCCCGTGAGCACCACGTCGCGGATCAACGTCGTCCTCACGCGACCGGGTGAAACTCTCATCCTGGTCTCACAAACTTCTCATGAGCGCCTGGAAGTGTGGTCCCCCAGCCCGACGGAAGGACGGACCGCATGTCCAAGCTCTCGAACATGATCGGCCTCGCCAAGAAGGTGCTCGACGCCCAGACGGGCCAACAGACGCAGCAGGGGTCGCCGCAGGGCGGCTCAACGGGCCAGAAGTCCTGGCAGTCCACGCTCCAGGACGTGGCCGCGGCGGTGAGCGGGCGCAACCAGGCTGCACAGGCGCCGGGCCACGCGTCCGCGCCGCAGGGATACCCGACCGCCCAGCAAGGTCCGCCCAGCGCGCCGGCGTCCGCCGACGCCGACCGACAGGCCATCGCGCGCTACGACTACCTCATGCGCACCGCCGAACCGCACCAGATCGAGCAGATCCACGCCGAGTCGTTCGCCCGGCTGACGCCGGCGCAGCGCCAGGCGGTGCTGCAGCGCATGCAGACCGAGCTGCCGGCACATGAGCAGCCCCGCTCGGCCGACGTCGCCGACCTGTCCCGGGCGGCCGCACGTACGGAGGCCCGCCGACCGGGCTCCATGCGGTCGGTGCTCGCGAAGGTCGGCACGGGCGGAGCCGTGGCCGGAGCTGCCGTGGGGGCGGTGGGCGTCCTGGGCGCGGTCGCGGCGGGTGCGGCGGTCAGCAGCCTGGCCGGCCCGCTCCTGGAGAACGCGTCGAACCTCGGCGTCGACTTCGACGCGCTCGCCTCGGGCGTCGACGTCGAAGGCCTCACGTCGTCGGTCGGCGAGCTCGGCACCGGCGCTCTCGACGAGGCCGCCGCGGGCGTCGGCGAGCTCGGCACTGGCGCTCTCGACGAGGCCGCCGCGGGCGTCGGCGAGCTCGGCACTGGCGCTCTCGACGAGGCCGCTGCGGGCGTCGAGGGCCTCGCCAACTCGGCTGACGGTGCCGTGTCAGGGCTCAGGGACCAGGTCTCCGAGGCAGGCCAGCCGCTCTCGGACCTTGCCGAGGGATTCGACCCGCGCGACTTCTTCTGAGCTGCCCTGATGTGAACGATGACGCGAGACATCTGTCAACGATGTCTCGCGTCATCACAAGGTGCGCCCGGAGGTGGGCGCGGAGGTGTCTGGGGTCGCGAGAGGCGACAGTTGATCGGCGACAGCGGGAGTGGTCGTCCAGCCAGGTGATGATCTCGACGTCCCCGTCGCCTACCCATCCGTAGAAGGCCCCTGTTGCTGGTCCCGCCTGCCGCCTGAGGCTCAGGCGGTGGTCCGCCGGACGCGGAGGAACGCGGCCACGGCCAGCGCGGCCGCGATGCAGATGCCGCCGTTGACCCAGACGGCCGTGGTCACACCAGAGAGCACCGCCGACCCATCCGGGGCAGTGTTCGCGAGCACCACGGCGGTGAACACGGCGCTCATGATCGGGGTGCCCATCGTGATGCCGACCTGCTGGCTCATCGTCGTCAGCCCGGTCGCGAGGCCCTGCTCGGAGCCAGGTACACCAGAGGTCGCGGTCACCATGAACCCGACGATGACAACCAGGTTGGCGACGCCCCCGACGAAGGTCGCGACAAGGACCAGCCAGATCGACCCGGGAGCGTCGGAGATCAGCACGAGCGAGAGGGTCGCTACGGCCTGGACGAGGAATCCTCCAACGATGGCGGCCTTGTTCCCGAACCTGCCGATCACCCGAGGGCCGACGAGGCCACCGATCACGGTGCCGATGCCGAGCACAGCGAACGCCAGGCCCGCGCCGAGCGGCGTGTAGCCGAGGACCTCCTGCAGATACAAGGTGAGAAGGAAAACCAGCGAGGTCTCGGTGAGGAACGCGAGCGCCCCCGCAATGTTCCCCCACGCCACGTTCGACCGCGCGAGCATCCCGAGCGGCACCAACGGGAACTCCGACTGCCGCTCGACGAGCACGAACACCACGAGGAGGCCTGCCGCGGCCGCGAGCGCGACCAGCGTGACCGGGTCGGTCCATGACGTCTCGGCAGCGCGGGTGAGACCGAATACGAGCGAAAGCAGGCCTAGCGTGACGAAAACGGCGCCAGGGACGTCGAGCCGGGTGCGCTGCGCGGATCGGCTGTCCTGGAGCACGATCGGCGCCACAACGAGGACCGCGATCGCGATCGGCACGTTGATGAAGAATGCCCACCGCCAGGACAGCAGGTCGGTCAGGAGACCGCCGAGGATCGCACCGGTGGTGAAGCCGGCAGCCATCAACGACCCGTTCAGGCCGAGCGCCTTGTCACGCGCGCGCCCCTCAGGGAACGCGCCGATCAGGAGTGCAAGCGCTGCCGGCACCACGATCGCTGTAGCGATCCCTTGCGCGACGCGGGCGACGAGCAGCACCGCCGGGGTGGTGGCGAGCCCGCCGACGACGGACCCGACGCCGAGGAGCACCATCCCGATCAGGAACATGCGGCGGCGCCCTGCGATATCGGCGACGCGTCCCATGAGAAGAGTGAGCCCTGCGGAGCAGAGTGCGAACGCGGTGGCGATCCACTGCAGGTTCTCGATGCCGAACCCGACGTCCGCCCCGATGCTGGGGAGCGCCACGTTGAGGATGGAAAAGTCGACAGCAAGCGTGAAGCTCGCGGTGAGCAGGACGATGAGTGCTACGCGCTGTGTGCCCGTCATCAGGCCGCCCGGAGCCGGTTCGGCCACGCCGATGGTGTCGCGATCTGCTGTCTGGTCCGTGGTCACGGGGAACCTTTCTTCGAGCACGGGCATGGTGCGGCCCGTGGGGTGGATGAATTTCTGGATCAACGATCCTGTCCGGCACCGACGACAGCCACACCCCGTCCTGCCTGTCACTGACAGGGATAGGCAGGACGGGGTCTCGGCTGGGAACATGAGGGGATGAATGGGCCGAACGAGCTGGGGAGATTCCTTCGTGTCCGCCGCGCCGCCCTGCAACCCGAGGACGTCGGACTGCAGGGCTTCGGCGTACGCAGGGTGCCGGGGCTACGTCGTGAGGAACTCGCGATGCTGGCCGGGGTCAGTCCGACCTACTACTCACGTCTTGAGCAGGGGCTAAGCACTAACGCGTCGGACGCGGTGATCGCCTCGATCGCCCGGGCGCTTAACCTGACGCCGGACGAGCAGGCACATCTGTTCAACGTGGCCCGGCCGACGCAGGCCAACAAGCGACGGGCCGCGGTGCGGCCTGACCATGCCCGCACCGGGACGCTCCGGCTGATCAACTCTTTGCATGGAACGCCGGCAGTCATCATCGGTCGACGCAGCGAGGTCCTCGGCTGGAACGCGCTCGGGCACCGGCTCGTTGCTGGCCACCTCGACGTCGTTAGCCCGAGCCGCGTCCCGGACCGGCCGAACATGACGCGGATGCTGTTCCTCGACGAGCACACCAAGGAGCTATACGTCAGGTGGCAGGAGGAGGCCGTGCGCGCTGTGGCGTCGCTCCGTGTCCTCGGTGGCAGGAGCCCGGAGGATCCCGGGCTGACCGCTCTCGTCGGGGAGCTGACCGTGAAGAGCCCGGAGTTCTGCAAGTTGTGGGCCAAGCACCCCGTGGAGAGGTGCGTGTCCGGCGTGAAGGAGTTCCGGCACCCTGAGGTTGGCGACTTCGAGCTCAACTTCGAGGTGCTCACCCCGCCGGACGACTCCGGTCATCGGGTCCTGATGTACACCCCCGACCACGGCCCCGGGTCCGAGGCGCTCGACCTCCTCGGCCGCGGCGTCGAGACGACGATCGGCACGACCTCGCGCGTGACTCGCTGAGCTGCGGCACGCTCCACGAGCCACCTATCCGGAAAAGGCCGGGCCTCGGACGAGGCCCGGCCTTCCCGCGCGGTCAGGCCCGGTGGTGAACAGGCACGACGGCCACTCGGGCGGGGGTCCGGCGTGGTCTGGCGAACCGGTCCATCATCGGCTTCTCGACCAGGGAGTACAGCGCCCAGCCGCCGAGGATGGTGAGCCCGAGAAATCCGGCGACCACGAGGAGTGCGACCGGGGTCGGGAACGTAGCGTTGTCCATCGCCTGCCGTGCCCAGAAGATCACGACGCCCTGGCAGAGGTAGAACCCGAACGAGGTGTCGCCCAGCCATTGCATCGGCCGGGACTGCAAGAAGCTGCGCTTGCCCGCTGCGTCACCGGCAGCCACCGTGGCGATCAGCATCGCGATCGGGATGATCGTCGCGACGTTGAACGTCCACACGAACGGCACCGCGTTCACCAGGGCGTATCCGGCCACGCAGACGAGCAGGGTGTGCCAGGCGCGGATCGCCGGCCAGCGGTGCTCGATGACGATTCGAGCGAGGATCGAGCCGAGCACGAACTCGAACAGCCTGGACGGCGGGAAGATGTAGCCGAACCAGAACTGGTACGACGACACCGGCGTGATCGCGGACTTCGGCGTGTCAGGGATGAGCGTCAGGTTGACGATCTGGATGAGGATCATCCCCACCACCATCATCGACGCCCAGAACCACAGACGGTTGCCGGGGATCTTGCGAATGCCGAGTATCAACAACGGGAACAGCATGTAGAACAGCAGCTCGATGCAGAGGGTCCACGACGGTGGGTTCACCGCGACGTTGACCGCGCCGTCCGGCGAGTACGCGCTCAGCAGGAAGAAGTTCAGCACCGACGCGTGCACCGGGGTGATGGCCGCCGCGAACAGGATCATCGCCAGGGTCCACATGACGAGGTGGTTCGGGAAGATCTTCACGATCCGGCGCCGCCAGAACAGCACCATGCTCTCCCCGGGCCTAGCGGCCCACGCCAGGAGGAATCCGCTCAGCACGAAGAAGAACGACACTCCGATGTACCCGGTTGTCACGAACACCCGCTCGGCGGCCGAAGCGACAACCGGGTCGGCGAACGGGTTGATCGGATCGTTGGGCGGAATCGGCGACGCCGACAGGGTGATGTGGAACCCGAACACCAGGAGGGCGGCGAAGAACCGCAGTCCAGTGAGCGACGGCAGCTTCGGCGGCCGCATCGGGGTCGAGACCTCGTTGCTCATGGTCGATCAACTCCCTTCCGGCAGCTCGATGCCGAGGCTGTGGGTGAAGTAGTTCGTGGGATCCCACGCCTGCTTCGTGCGCTGCAGGCGGGCGTAGTTGCCCTTGTAGTAGAGGGTCGACCAGGGCACGCCCGAACGGTTCCTCGCCGGATCTGCCATGTCCACATCCGGGTAGTTGATGTAGCAGCCGTCCACCTGCTCATCCGGGACCGGCACACCGCCCGTGCCGGCGAACATCGCTTCGAAGGTCTCTCGCTCCCAGCCAAGGTAGAAGTCGTCCTCCGCCTCGTCCTGCCAGAACGTCTGCAGGCAGATCTTGAAGATCGAGTCCCGCTGGGCGTTCGCCGTCGCGTCCTCCGCCACGGCGTTGACCTGCCCGCCGAACGAGAAGACCACCATCATCGTGTCGGGGTTGGTGAAGTCCGGCCGGGTCAGCTGGGCCCACATCACGCTGAGCTGCTCGGACGTGAACCCCTTCTTGAAGTAGGCGGACTTGTGCGCCCCTCGGCTGGTCGGATTGGTGATGGTCGGATTGTTGGTCCCGACGGTGCGGGTCGCCTGCATCCAGGAGACCTCCTGGGTCTCGTAGAAGGCCGGCATCGGCGGGAGCTCGCCCGACGGCGCGGCCATCGGCGCGGTGCTCACGTTCACCCCGTCCGTGATCGCGCCGATGAACCGCTCGAGGACGCCGGTCGCGTCCGGAGCGTCCGCGTCGATCTGGGTGAACATCCCCAGGCTGCCGTTCGCCCGGTGGCTCAGGTTGAACAGGCTGGACAGGTTCGACTCCGGCGTGCCCGGGTCCTTGTACCGCTCGTGCCACGCGTTCCAGTTGGTCATCAGGCGCCGGAACTCTGTCTCGTCCACCTGGTCCCAGGGGAAGGTCAGAGCACTGACCAGCACCCTCGACGGTGCCCGCACGAGCAGGTCGGACGGGTTGGAACCGGTGGCCCCGGGCGAACGGAACCAGTACTTGGTGACGATCCCGAAGTTCCCGCCCCCGCCACCCGTGTGAGCCCACCACAGGTCGCCGAGCGCCCCCTGGGAGTCGCGGGTGGCGACGTGAGTCCGGACGGTGTTCCGCGCGTCCACGGTGACGACCTCGACGGCGTAGAGGTGGTCGACCACCAGCCCGTGCGCGCGGGTGAGCAGACCGTAGCCGCCGCCGGCGATGTGCCCGCCGACGCCGACGCTGTAGCAGATGCCGCCCGGGATGGTGACGCCCCACCCCTTGAACAGCTTCTCGTAGACGCTCAACAGCCGGGCCCCGGGCTCGACGGCGAACGCGCGCATCGCGGGGTCGTAGAAGACGTCCGTCATCGTGGACAGGTCGAGGATGACCTCGACGTCGGGGTTGCAGACGAAGTCGGCGAAGCAGTGGCCGCCGCTTCGGACGGACACCTTCTTCCCGGTCCGGACCGCTGCGCGGACGGCCGACTCGGCGTCCCGGGCGGAGGTGATGAGGCGGACGTAGTCCGGCGTGGCGACGAACCGGGCATTGTTGCCGGTCTTCATATCCAAGTACCGGGAGTCGGACGCGGTGACGACCGCGCCGACGGAGTCAGCGCCGTTCCGGGCCACAGCCCCGAACCTTGTGGCGACGTCGGCCGCGGCCGCCGCCGCCGGGCTCGCCGGCTCGAGCGCAACCATCGCTCCTGCGGCGGCCGTGCCGGCGGCGCCGAGCAGGAATGCCCGACGGTCGACCGGGGAGCGGTCCTGCGTGTCCTTGCGGGGCTCGGTCATCTTCGCGGGCATCTCAGGCTTCCTCCTGCTGCGGGGTGAGATTGCGGTGGAGGGTGATCTCCGCCTTCGGTGCGACGAAGTAGTGCTGTACGGAGTACGAGATGGTGGCGAAGTCGTCCACGCCGCGGTTGCCGAAGTCGCCGGCGACGATGCGGGCGATCGACTCGCCCGACACCTTCCACTTCACGAACAGGCCCTTCTCGAGGTCGACGACCTTGTAGTAGTAGGCGCCCTGCCACGGCTCCGGGCCGCGGAGCCCGACGAGGAACTCGTCGTCGCCGTCGCCGTCGAAGTCGCGGCACATGACTGTGTGCCCGGGGCCCTCTCCGTTCTCGTTCGGGTCGCCGTAGATGTCGAGCAGGTGCCGGCGCCACACGGACGCCTCGGCGTCCTTGGTTGACCGGGTGTACACGGCCACGGTGTTGCCGTGGAACGGCTCGATCGCAGCGACGTAGGCGAGCGGGTCGTCCCCGACGCGGCCGCCGTCCAGGTCGCCGGAGCCCTTGAACGTGGTCTGCTCGAACTGGCCGGTCTCGCCGTCGCCGATGTGCTCCGACGCGAACGAACCGGCGTCCTCGTCGAAGTACAGCCAGGAGACGCCCTCGTCGGACGCCATGAGGATCGAGTCGAGGGGCGAGCCCGGGATGAGCCCGGACTTGCGGGCCACGCCATGGATCATGCGGAAGTCCGTGCGGCTGATCACCTCGGCGTCCCACTCGTCGGTGGGGTCGTCGGGCTGGGTGAACAGCATCACCGGGAGGACGGCGTGCACGTCCTCGACAGCGACGATCGGGAACCCCATGATCTGGAGACGGTCAGTGCGCGAGAAGTGGCCGACCCGGAGCCGGTGCATGCCGGTCGCCCGACCGACGTAGTGCCGCTTCCAGTTCTCCGTGCTGACGGTGGGGTCTCCGGGGTTCTCGAGCCAGTCGATTTTCCCGCCCTCGCCGTCGGCGTGATGGATCGTGCCGCCGGGGCCGTAGAGCTGATAACAGACGACCAGGTCGGGCAGGCCGTTGCCGGTGATGTCCCCGAAGCCGGCCCCGACCGGCTCCTTGATCTTGTCCACCACGAGCCGCTTCTGCCAGGTCGGGTTCTGGTACCAGTAGATCTCGCCGACGTTGAGGCCGTAGCCGACGAGGTCGAGGTTGCCGTCTCCGTCGATGTCGCATGCCTCGAGCCAGTAGCCGTCGCGGAGGAAGTCGGTAACGGTCTCGGAGTCGAAGGCTGGTTCGGTGACTGCCAACTTCGGTGCTGCGGTGCTGCGAACGATCGGTGTGGTCATGCCAGTGCCTTTCGTCAGTGAGCGCTGATGGGGCAGGTCAGTGAAGCCGTCGCCTGGTTCATGACGAAGCGACGGTGGGAGCTCGCCGCGACTGCCATGACGGCCAGCGCGACGGCGGCGAGGGCGACGCCGACCACGATCGGCGACCGGTATCCGAGCCCGGCGGTGATGGTTATCCCACCGATCCAGGCGCCGATGGCGTTGCCGAGGTTGAAGGCGCTGATGTTCACGCCGGACGCAAGAGTCGGCGCGGCGGCGGCGAACTCCAGGACACGCATCTGCATGCCGGGCACGGACGCGAAGCCGACCGCGCCGAGGAGGAACAGGGCAGCGCCCGCGGTCCAGGGGTTGCCGACGACGAGGGCGAAGCCGATCAGGACGACGGTCAGCGAGCCGAGCAGTGTCAGCAGGGTGCGGTCGAGGTTCTGGTCGGCGGCCCGGCCACCGGCGAGGTTGCCGACGAACAGGCCGACGCCGAAGAGCACGAGCAGCCACGGGATCGCACTGTCCGAGAACCCGGAAACCTCCGTGAGGATCGGTGCGATGTAGGTGAAGGCGCCGAACATCGCGCCGAACCCGAACACGGTGACGAGGATCGAGAGCCAGACCTGACCGTTCCGGAAGGCCGCGAGCTCGCGCCGGAGCTGCCCTGGCGGACGGGCGTCGGCGGGCCGGTCAGGGATGAACGCCACGAGCCCCAGGAGCGCGACCACACCGATCGCGGTGATCGTCCAGAACGTGGACCGCCACCCGAGGCCCTGGCCCAGGAAGGTGCCGACCGGGACGCCGAGGACGTTTGCGAGCGTCAGGCCGAGGAACATGATCGAGATCGCCTGCGCCTTCCGGTGCGCCGGGACGAGGGAGGCGGCAAGGACGGACCCGATACCGAAGAACGCGCCATGACAGAGCGCCGCGACGACCCGGCCGGCCATCATCACCGCGTACGTGTCGGCGATCGCGGAGAGGAAGTTCCCGATGATGAAGAGCACCATCAGGCCGACCAGTACGCGCTTGGGCCGGAGGTGGGCGGTACCGGCGGTGACGAGCACGCCGCCCACCGCGACGCTGAGTGCATAGCCCGATACGAGGTACCCGGCCTGCGGGATGGTCACCCGGAAGTCGGCCGCCACCTCGGGCAGGAGCCCAAGGATGACGAACTCGGTCAGTCCGATGCCGAAGCCGCCGAGGGCGAGCGCGACCAGTCCGGCAGGCAGGCGGTTGGCCCCCGTCATGCGACCGACCGAACCACGTCAGCACCGGGCACGAACGGCGTCACTGCAGGGCCCATGCCGAAGTAGTTCGCGATCGCTGCGACGGTGCGACCGGTTGCCCGGCCGTCGCCGTACGGATTGATGGCGTTCGACATCTCCGCGTACGCGACCGGATCGTTGAGGAGCCGCTGCACCTCGGCGACGATCTGGCCGCGGGAACGGCTGACAAGGCGTGAGGACCCGGTCAAGATCGACTCGCTGCGTTCCGTGATCTCACGGAGCACCAGGGTGGGCTTGCCGAGCGCGGGCCCCTCCTCCTCCGCGCCGGAGCTGTCGGAAAGGATGATGTCGCTGCGGCTCAGGAGGCGGCAGAACGACAGGTACGGGAGCGGGTCGACAAGGTCGATGTTTTCGATGCCCGACAGCACAGGCAGCATCACCGAGCGGACCCTCGGGTTGAGATGCAGCGGGACGACCACGCGGACGTCGTCGCGGGTGGCAATGTCGGCCAACGCCTCGGCAATCTCCTGCATGGGCCGACCGTGGCTCTCCCGGCGGTGCGTGGTGGCGAGGACGACCCGGCGCGGGTCATCGTCGAGGTCGTCCAGACGCGGGTCGCCGTAGGAGTGCAGGTTCTGCATGCCCCAGGCGAGCGCGTCGACGATGGTGTTGCCGGTGACGGTGATCGCGCTCTCCCTGACGCCTTCCCGGATGAGATTGGCATGGTTGCCGGGGGTCGCGGCGAGGTGGAGCGCCGCGATCTGACCGACGAGCTTGCGGTTGGCTTCCTCGGGGAACGGCGACGCGTTGTTGCCGCTCCGCAACCCGGCCTCGACATGGACGATCGGCACCTGGGCATGGAGCCCGGCGAGGGCACCGGCGAGGGTGGTCGCGGTGTCGCCGTGCACCAGGACGGCGTCGAGGTCGTCGAGGTGCCTACCGGCGCACAAGCTCTCAAGGATCCTGTAGGTGACCTCGGAGAGCGTCTGCCCGTCCTTCATGACTCGGAGGTTCACGTCCGGCGTGATGCGGAACTCCTCGAGCGTGCTGTCGAGCATCTCGCGGTGCTGGCCGGTGGAGATGAGCACGGTACGGAAACGGGGGTCGTCCCGGAGGGCGCGGATGATCGGTGCCAGCTTGACAGCTTCGGGACGGGTGCCAAAAACGATGCCGAGAGTCTTCATGGGCTGCTCCTGCCTGTTTTGAGGTACGCCAAAGGAGACCGGCTGGTCACCGACGACATGGACGTAGCGCTGGGGAAGGCGGTGCGAGAGAAGGGCGTCAGGCTTCGTGGTACTCGAGGGCGAGCCAGAGGCAGTCCGTGTCCGCCCGGTACTGGTGCCACGGGTAGACCAGCTCGCTGTCCCGGTCGATGCAGAACGGAACCGGGTTCGTGGTGCCAGGGCTGAGCTGCTGGTCCTCGTAGAGGCTCGCGTGGTCATTTGCATCGAACTTCTGCATGCGGCCGTACCCGCTGATCTGGGTGTGCACCTCGATGAACGGATGGACGTTGTGGATCCCGCAGTCGGTCCCCGCGGGGCTGAACCAGAGGTTGGCCCGGACAGTGAAGGGTGCCGGGCCCGATGGCAGCCCGATCTGGCGGAGAATGACCCGGCGGTCTATCTCCACCGTGCCGATCGTGTCCTGCGACGACTTCAGCAGGACCGGGCCTCCACTGCCGTAGAAGTCGAGCCAGCCGTGCTTGCGGGCAAGCTGTTCCGTGTCGGCGCTGTCCCGTGGGACAACAACGACGACCAGCTCACCGGTGACCGTTCCGGCGGAGACGATCGTGGAGCTGAGTGGCGGCAGGGGCGCGAGCTGCGCGGTGCCGGTGAACGCGTCCGTCATCGCACAGTTCACGACGACGCTGCGCTCGGTGATCGGGACCTCTACCGCGTCACGCAGCACGACGGCCGACACGAGGTCGCTGGAGAAGGACAGACGTTGGGTGGTCAGAGCGCTCACGACGACTCCCTGTGTCGTTCAGAGTCAGGCGACGGTTCCCTTCCGAACCACCACTCTGGGCACAGCAAAAGCGGAACGAGGACGACCAGCTGCCTGGCCCTGGGCACTTCCTCGTTCCGCAGTGGAGCCATCAGACCGCCACCCGAGCAGTGAAAACCACTCCCTGACAGGGACAGGATAAATGTTGTGCAAATCGGGTGTTCTTCTTGACGATCAAGCCCTGTGCTTGCTACGCAGACGTGCTGAAACTCGGGCTTTAGTTGCGATCATGTTAATATTTCGCAAATTCGCGTCGCGAACCGCGACCGGGGCACAATCTTGGTGCAGGGTGAGACGCTGGCAGATCACGGTCTGACGATCCCGGCGCACGGGACCCTCGTTGAGATTCCGATGGACCTGATCCGGAAGGCTTTCGGTGACCAGCTTGGCGCCTAGGCCCTTCGGAGACTGTTCAGCCACTTCCAGCGCGAAGCCTTCCGTGTTCGGGAAGCGCTCGTCGAGGTAGCGCCGCAGCGAGGTGATAGATATCCAAGATGGATCGTTGCCTGCCCTTCTCGACTTCTACCGTCAGACGTTCACGACCTCTGAGGGTTGGACGTTGGTGAAGGTCGACAGCGGGCATGAACTGTGCTTGGTCAACCGGTCGGACGACCGCTACACAGAACTGCTCGAGGTGCTTCCGTACAGCGGCGCTCGTGTGGAGGTTCGCCCGGGTCGCACCGGGACCTCATGGAATCCGTTGGCGCGTACGCGGCGCTGTACGAGAGCCAGGCGAGCCAGTACCGCTGAGCTAACTGTCCGCTCGCGTCTACGAGCGAAAACGGCCTCTGAGCAGGCCAGATACCAACCGGCACTAGGTGGGCCCGGAGGGATTCGAACCCCCGACATCCACGGTGTAAACGTGGCGCTCTAACCAGCTGAGCTACGAGCCCCGGCAGCGGACCACAATACCTGGCCCACGGCCCAACCGGCCCTACTTTTCCGGCCCGGCCCTCGATCGGGGCAGGATCAGATCTCCGCGACCGCCACCCGGTAGTCCTCCAGGTCCCGCGCCTGACCACGCGGGTTCACCACGCACCAGCGGACGATCCCGTCGGCGTCGATCAGGAACGTCCCGCGCAGCGCGATCCCGGAGCCCTCGTCGAACACACCATAGGAGCGCGCGACCTCGCCGTGCGGCCAGAAGTCGGACAGCAGGTCGAACTGGTAGCCCTCGGCCGCCTGCCACGCCTTGAGCGTGAAGACCGCGTCGGTCGACACGGCGAGGAGCCGCACGCCGGCGGTCTCGAAGTCCTCGATGTTGTCGCGCAGCTCGCACAGCTCGGTGGTACACGTGCCCGAGAAGGCGAACGGCACGAAGACGACGAGCACCGGCGCCCCGCGCAGGTCCGACAGCGTGGTCGGGGTGCCGTGCGTGTCGGGGAGCGTGAAGTCGGGTGCGGGGTCACCCGGCTTCAGCGACACCACGGGCGCTGTCGACACGGCGCTCGACACGGCGCTCGACACAACGGTGGAAGGCTCGGTCATGGCTCGCGTCCTGTCAGGTCGTCACTTGCCGCGGCCCCGGTATGCGAGCCGGGTCGCGGACCAGTCCTCCGCGATGGCGAAGGTGCTGGTGGTCTGCAGGCCGGCGGTGGTCGCCGCCTCCTGGATGTCGCTGTGGCCCACTTCGCCGTCGCGCCCGGGCTTGGGCGTGAAGATCCAGATGAGACCGCCGTCGTCGAGGACGGTCTGGACATCGACCAGCGCGTCGGTGAGGTCTCCGTCGTCCTCCCGCCACCACAGGATGACGCCGTCGGTCACGTCGCCGAAGTCCTCGTCCTCCAGCTCGCTACCGATGATCTTTTCGATGTCGGCCCGGAGCGCGTCGTCGACGTCGTCTCCCCAGCCGAATTCCTGCACCACCTGGCCGGCCTCGAAACCGAGGCGCCCGGCGCCCTGGGTGTCCGTGCTCACTTGGTTGATCGTCCCTCTCTCTGTCCGGCACTGGCAGCCGGGTCGTAGCCTGTTCTGTCGGCCCTCCGTCAGGCCCTCCGTCGCCAAAGGTAGTGCACGCACCCCGGCCATGCCTCGCAACCAGGTCGCGTGGTGTCCTTTTGATGAATTGATGAGACCTCGGCAACGGGCCGGTCACGCACCCAGTCTCATCATTGCGATACTGCGTATCAATTCTGGCGCGAACCACCACAGACGTAACGCAGATCACGCACTCTTGACCCCCCTATGGTGTGAGCGCACGCTGTGAGGGGACAGAATGGATAGGACCACCTGTGCGTGGGCGTGCACAGCCGCAACCCCAGCTGTGGTGACGCTACCGCCGACGCGACGGGTCCTGACGAGGCGGCGGGGAGCGCGAACCGCGACCGCGCCGCGCGACACCGAGAGAGGTTGCTGGTGGCTTCGTTTGACGAGACCGGACCGCTGATCAACGGTCTGCTCAGCGCCGTACCTGACATCGACCCGGCCGAGACCGAGGAATGGGTCGAGTCCTTCGACGGGCTGATCGACGACAAGGGCGGACCCCGCGCCCGGTACGTCATGCTCAACCTGCTGCGGCGGGCGCGAGAGCGTGGTGTGAGCATCCCCGCGTCGATGGCGACGCCCTACGTGAACACCATCGGTGTGCACGAGGAGCCGTACTTCCCGGGCGACGAGGTCATGGAGCGCCGTTACCGCTCGTGGATCCGCTGGAACGCGGCGGTCATGGTGACCCGCGCCCAGCGCGAAGGCCTCAGCGTCGGCGGGCACATCTCCTCGTACGCGTCCGTGGCGACGCTGTACGAGGTGGGCCTGAACCACTTCTTCCGCGGCAAGGACCACCCGGGCGGCGGTGACCAGATCTACTTCCAGGGCCACGCCTCCCCCGGCGTCTACGCCCGGGCGTACCTCGAGGGCCGGCTGTCCGCGGACCAGCTCGACGGGTTCCGCCAGGAAAAGTCGCACCCGGGTGGCGGCCTGCCGTCCTACCCGCACCCGCGCCTCATGCAGGACTTCTGGGAGTTCCCGACCGTCAGCATGGGCCTCGGCCCGGCGTCGGCGATCTACCAGGCCTGGACCAACAAGTACCTGCACAACCGCGGGATCAAGGACACCAGCCAGCAGGACGTCTGGGCCTTCCTCGGCGACGGCGAGATGGACGAGCCCGAGAGCCGCGGCATGATCCAGCACGCCGCCCAGCAGCAGCTGGACAACCTGACGTTCGTCGTGAACTGCAACCTGCAGCGCCTCGACGGGCCGGTACGCGGCAACGGCAAGATCGTCCAGGAGCTGGAGGCCCAGTTCAAGGGCGCCGGCTGGAACGTCATCAAGGTCGTGTGGGGCCGCGAGTGGGACGCCCTGCTCAACGCCGACAAGGACCGCGCGCTGGTCAACCTGATGAACGTCACCCCGGACGGTGACTACCAGACCTACCGCGCGGAGTCCGGCGCGTTCATCCGCGAGCACTTCTTCGGGCGCGACCCGCGCACGAAGGCCCTCGTCGAGAACATGACCGACGAGGACATCTGGAACATGAAGCGCGGCGGGCACGACTACCGCAAGCTCTACGCGGCCTACTCGGCGGCGCGGGCGCACACGGGCCAGCCGACGATCATCCTGGCGCACACCGTCAAGGGCTACGGCCTGGGCTCCGGCTTCGCCGGGCGCAACGCGACGCACCAGATGAAGAAGCTCAAGGGCGACGACCTCAAGACGCTGCGCGACTCGCTCCGCATCCCGATCTCGGACGCCGAGCTCGAGGCCGACCCGTACCTGCCGCCGTACTACCACCCCGGTGCCGACTCGCCCGAGATCCAGTACATGCAGGAGCGCCGCCGTCAGCTCGGTGGCTTCGTGCCGGAGCGCCGCACCGCGAAGAAGACGCTCCCGCTGCCGGAGGACAAGACCTACGAGCTGCTGAAGAAGGGTTCCGGCACGCAGCACGTCGCGACGACCATGTCGTTCGTGCGGCTGCTCAAGGACCTCTTCAAGGCCAAGGACTTCGGCAACCGCATCGTGCCGATCATCCCGGACGAAGCCCGCACCTTCGGCCTCGACTCGATCTTCCCGAGCGCCAAGATCTTCAACACGCTCGGCCAGAACTACCTCGCCGTGGACCGCGAGCTCATGCTCAGCTACAAGGAGTCCGAGTCCGGCCAGATCATGCACACCGGCATCAACGAGGCCGGTTCCGCCGCCGCGTTCCAGTCGGTGGGCACGTCGTACGCCACGCACGGCGAGCCGATGATCCCGGTCTACATCTTCTACTCGATGTTCGGCTTCCAGCGCACGGGCGACCAGTTCTGGGCGGCGGGCGACCAGATGACGCGCGGCTTCATCATCGGCGCCACCGCGGGCCGCACCACCCTCACGGGTGAGGGCCTGCAGCACGCCGACGGGCACAGCCCGCTCATCGCCGGCACCAACACCGCGATCGTGCAGTACGACCCGGCCTACGGGTACGAGATCCGGCACATCGTGCGGGACGGCATCGAGCGCATGTACGGCGACGGCTCCGACGGCCGCGACCAGGACGTCATGTACTACCTCACGGTGTACAACGAGCCGATGATCCAGCCGGCCGAGCCGGAGGACGTCGACATCGAGGGCATCAAGCGCGGCATCCACCGCATCTCGGTGTCGGACGCCGAAGGCCCCAAGGCCCAGCTCCTCGCCTCCGGCGTGGGTGTGCCGTGGGCGCTCGAGGCGCAGCAGCTCCTCAGGGAGGACTGGGGCGTCTCCGCCGACGTGTGGTCCGTGACCAGCTGGAACGAGCTGCGTCGCGACGCGCTCGCGGCCGAGCACGACTCCCTCGTCGACCCGTCGGCGCCGATGCGCACGCCGTACGTCACCGAGAAGCTGTCCGGCGCCCAGGGGCCGTTCGTCGCCACCAGCGACTACGACCACCTGGTGCCCGATCAGATCCGCGCCTGGGTCCCCGGCGACTACGCGGTGCTCGGGGCCGACGGCTTCGGGTTCTCCGACACCCGGGCCGCCGCGCGGCGGCACTTCCTCATCGACGGGCCGTCGATGGTGGTCCGGACGCTGCAGGTCCTGGCCCGCCGTGGCGAGATCGCGGCCGACGTCGTCAGCAAGGCCGTCGAGAAGTACCGCCTGCTCGACGTCACCGCCGGCACGTCCGGCGCCGCGGGCGGCGACAGCTGACCCCCAGGTCCGCGAAGTAGAGCGCTTGTCCGGCTCTCCCTGGTGTGCCCACGGGAG
>NZ_JBHUUX010000039.1:0-51414 GCF_042670845.1 Promicromonospora sp. NPDC057138
GGGCAACCCCGCGTAGGCCCGGACACACGCTCTACTTCGGCGTGTTGCGGGTCAGCTCCAGACGAGGGTCCGACCCTCCTTGTCCTGGAACTTCGACCGGGCGATCGCGATGATGTCGACGATCGCCCAGACGACGCCGCCGGCGCCCAAGGTCACGACGGTCACGCCGAGCACGGCGAAACCGGTGCCGATCTTGCCGACGTAGAAGCGGTGGACACCGAGCGTCCCCAGGAAGATGCAGAGCAGCAGCGCGGCGAGGGTGTTCTTCTCGCTCGTCGTCGCGGTCGCCGGGCGAGGAGTGCTGGTCTCGGTCATTTCATGTCTCCAAGGATTGACGGTCAGCCCCTTGCTCACCGCGCGAAGTGCGCAAAGTATCTAGAACCGCATCTATTGCACCAATCGCCCAGACCGGACGTTACCCGCGCCTTGAACCCAACGAGGGCCGCTTCCCGGAGGAAGCGGCCCTCGTCGCTGGCAACGGGCAGCGGATGCAGGGAAGCCTGCAGCGGCCGGCCAGTACGGGAGAGGTCAGGCCACGGGCGCTTCGGCGGGCTCGGCGGCGGCGGGCACGGCCGTGTCAGCGGCCTTGTCGGCGTCGTTCGACAGGAGGATGTACGCCGCCGCGGCGACACCGACCGTGGCGACGGTGGCGACCGTCGCTGCGATGGCAACCTGGGTCGCGACGGTGGCGACGCCCCACTCGCTGCCGGCGATCTCCTCGGCACGGTCCTGGGCGGCCTTGCGCTGCTCCTTGCCAACCAGGCCGCCGATCAGGCCGGACCCGTGCAGCAGCGAGATCAGCGTGCCGGTGCGCTCGTCGGGCTCGGCGCCGTCGACGAGGACCTTCGTGAGGGTGGCGCGCAGCGCGGTCTCGTGGCTCGAGTCGGCGGCGGGCCAGCGGGTGACGGGGAGCATCCGGAAGAGCTTGGACTCCTCCTTCTCGAGGACGCCGCGCTCGACGAGGGCGGCCAGGAGGTTCTCCTCCGCGTTCTCGGAGATGGCCTCGACGATCTTCCGGGCGGGCGCGTCAGGGGCGTCGAGCGCGGCCTGCAGGGCGGCGTCGAGCGCCACATGGCCGGTGGGCGCGTTGTCGGTGACGAGGATCGTGGCGTCACCGGCCTTCTCGCGCTCCTCCTTGGTCGCGCCGGCCTCCGGCGCGCCCCGCATGAGGGTCTTGTTCGCGGCGGCGAGGTCGGCCAGGAGCGCGCCGGCGAGGCGAACTCCCAGGTTGTCGACGTTGGCGGTCTTGCCCGTCTCGTCGTCGACGGCAAGCAGCAGGAAGTCTTCGGCTATCAGCATGGTCCGATGCTATATCCGACAAGCGAGACAACGCCCAATTGAGACGGATGCCCGCCTCTCCCGTGCCGGAAGTTCCGAACATGTCAGAAGCTCAGGTCACCATGGTGACCTGAGCTTCTGACATGTCGGCGTGGCCTTGTGGAGGCGGTCAGACCTCCAGGCGCTCCAGCATGTCGGTCACCAGCGCCGCCACCGGCGAGCGCTCCGACCGGGTCAGGGTCACGTGCGCGAAGAGCGGGTGCCCCTTGAGCGCCTCGATGACGGCGGCGACGCCGTCGTGCCGGCCCACCCGCAGGTTGTCGCGCTGGGCGACGTCGTGGGTGAGCACCACGCGCGAGCTCTGGCCGATCCGCGAGAGCACCGTCAGCAGGACGTTCCGTTCGAGGGACTGCGCCTCGTCCACGATGACGAACGAGTCGTGAAGGGACCGCCCGCGGATGTGCGTGAGCGGCAGCACCTCGAGCATGTCGCGGGCGATGACCTCCTCGACGACGGCGGGCGAGACCAGCGCGCCGAGGGTGTCGAAGACGGCCTGCGCCCACGGGTTCATCTTCTCGGACTCGGACCCGGGCAGGTAGCCCAGCTCCTGGCCGCCCACCGCGTACAGCGGCCGGAACACGACCACCTTGCGGTGCTGCTGCCGCTCCAGCACGGACTCCAGCCCGGCGCACAGGGCGAGCGCCGACTTGCCCGTGCCGGCCCGGCCGCCGAGCGAGACGATCCCGATCTCCTCGTCGAGCAGGAGGTCGATCGCCACGCGCTGCTCGGCCGAGCGGCCGTGCACCCCGAACACCTCCTGGTCACCGCGGACCAGGCGCACCCGCTTGTCCGCCGTCACCCGCCCGAGCGCGGAACCGCTCGGCGAGTGCACCACCATCCCCGTGTGCACCAGCAGCGGCTCCGCCGCCTCGACCGTCGCCGGGTCCAGCGCGGCGAGCTCGACCGACTCGTTCTCCCAGAGGGCACCCATCTGCTCGTCGGAGAGGTCGATGTCGCGCATGCCCGTCCAGCCGGAGTCCACCGCGAGCTCGGCCCGGTACTCCTCCGCCTGCAGGCCGACGGCGGACGCCTTCACCCGCATCGGCAGGTCCTTGGAGACCACGGTCACGACGTTGCCCTCGGCCGCGAGGTTGGCGGCCACCGCGAGGATCCGGGTGTCGTTGTCGCCCAGCCGGAACCCGGCGGGCAGCACCGTCGGGTCGACGTGGTTGAGCTCCACCCGCAGGGTGCCGCCCGTGTCCCCCACGGGGACCGGTGAGTCGAGCCTGCCGTGCTGCACCCGCAGCCCGTCCAGCATCCGCAGGGCGCTCCGGGCGAAGTACCCGAGCTCGGCGTGGTGACGCTTGGCCTCCAGCTCCGTGATCACGACGATCGGGAGAACGACATCGTGCTCCGCGAACCGCAACATCGCCTTCGGATCACTCAACAGCACGGACGTGTCGATGACGAAGGTCCTGCGTTCGTCACCTGCCGCGCCGGAAGCGGCGTCGGCACTCTGGTCGGACGGACGGGTGGGGTGTGCGGAATGGCTCACTGCGGTCTCCCTCCGGCGCCGAAACGCCGTGACAGCCTCGTCGCTACCTGGCGGGTACCGCCTGTCGGCGGAACCGCCCCGGACGAACCGGGACTGGTGGATGGGCCAGGCGACCAGCTCGGCGCGCCGCGTCGTGGCGCAGAGCCGGGGCCGGCCCTTCTCCACGGAGCGAGCACTCCATAGGTTGGCCTCCCGAAGGGGCGACTGGGTGCCGTCCCTGAGATGGAAACTACGCGCCCTGCCATCTCATGACCAGGCCCACGCCCCGGCGGGTCGCAAGTTGTCACGAACTGTTCACACGCTGGCAATAACTTGACGATTACTCCAAGAAATGGCAAAACTCGCTGGAAGACGCGCCGAAGCGGCAGGATGGGGCCCATGGCTTATTTCGCGGTCCTGCTCCGAGCCGTCAACATCGGACCGAGCCTGCGCGTCTCGGCCGCCGACCTGCGCGGCGCCGCCGACGACGCCGGCCTCGGCGCCGCCCGCACCCTCCTGAACAGCGGCAACCTCGTGGTCACGCCGGGCACCTCGGGCGCCACCCTGCCCGACGACGTCGCGCGCCTGGTGCAGGAGTGCCTCGCCGCGCGCCTGGGCCAGGACGTGCCCGCCGTCGGGCTGAGCGCCGCACAGCTCGACGCGATAGCGCGGGCCAACCCGTTCCCGGCCGCTGCGCGGGACGACCCCTCCCACCTGCAGGTGCACGTCCCGTTCGGCGACGTGGACGAGGCGGGCGTGGCCCGGCTCGACCTGGCCAACCCCGGCCGGGAGATGCTGGCGACCGGCGCGGGCGTGCTGTACGTGCACTACGTGGACGGGATCGGCCGGTCGAAGCTCACCCCCAGGGTCATCGACAAGGCGGTCGGCGCGCCGACCACCGCACGGAACTGGAACACGATCACCAAGCTGCGCGCCGCCTGCGCCTTCTCAGACGACCCCGCCATCCGAGAGGACACGCGTTGATCTCTAACGCCGCCGCCCCCGCATCAGCTCCTACCCGGATCCACCGTCTGAAGACCTGGATATCCCGAGAGACGACGGGCGGCGCGCTCCTGATCGGGGCCGCGTTCCTCGCCCTGCTGTGGGCCAACTCCCCCTGGCGCGAGTCCTACCAGGCCCTCTCCGACACGGTGGTCGGGCCCGCCGCGATCGGCTCGCTGCCGGTCCACCTCGACCTGTCGCTGGCGACCTGGGCCGCGGACGGCCTGCTCGCGATCTTCTTCTTCGTGGTGGGCGTGGAGCTCAAGCAGGAGTTCGTCGCCGGCAGCCTGCGCAACCCGAAGGAAGCCGGCGTCCCGATGATTGCCGCCGTGGGCGGAATGGCCGTGCCCGCCCTGATCTACGTCGGCGTCCTCCTCGCGTTCGGGGAGCCCAGCGCCCTGCACGGCTGGGCCATCCCCACTGCCACCGACATCGCGTTCGCGGTGGGCGTCCTGGCGATCTTCGGCCGGGGGCTGCCCGCGGCGATCCGCACGTTCCTGCTCACCCTCGCGGTGGTGGACGACCTGCTCGCGATCGTCGTCATCGCGATCTTCTACACCAGCGAGATCCACTGGCTTGCGCTGCTCGGCACGCTCGTCTGCGTCGGGCTGTTCTGGTGGCACGTCCGCTCGCGCACGCCCCGGTGGTTCGTCCTGCTACCGCTCGCGGTCCTGGCGTGGGTCCTGATGCACGCGTCCGGCGTGCACGCGACGATCGCCGGCGTGCTGCTCGGCTTCACCGTCCCGGCGCTGGCCGTGCACGGCGAGGCGAAGTCGCGCACCACCCAGTACGAGCACCGGGTCAAGCCGCTCTCGTCGGGCTTCGCGCTGCCGGTGTTCGCGTTCTTCGCCGCGGGGGTCTCGCTGGTCGACGGCGACGGGCCGGGCGCCGTGATCGGCCAGCCGATCGTCGCCGCGATCGCCGCCGGCCTGGTCGTGGGCAAGCTCGCGGGCGTGCTCGGCACCACGGCGCTGATCACGCGGATCACGCCGCTGCGCCTGCCCGACGGCATCGGCGTGCGCGACCTGCTGCCCGTCGGGTTCCTGGCCGGCATCGGGTTCACCGTGTCGCTGCTGATCAGCGAGCTGTCCTTCGACGGCTCCGAGCACACCGACGGCGCCAAGATCGCGATCCTCGGCGCCTCGGTGCTGGCGGCGATCCTCGGCGGCATCTCGCTGCGCTGGGACGCCCGCCGCGCCCGCACCGCGGACATGAACCTCGACGGCCGGGCCGACGACATCCACGACTACATCGGCGACGCCAAGGACCGCGAGTCCCACTGACGCGGTCAGCTGGCCGCGCCCGCCCCGCTGGTCGAGCTTGTCGAGACCCTCAGGAGGTCTCGACAAGCTCGACCAACGGGACGCGTCAGAGCTCCAGGAGGAGGGCCTCGCCCTGGCCTCCTCCGCCGCACAGGCCGACGGCGGCCCGGCCACCCCCGCGCCGCGCCAGCTCGTGCGCCGCGTGTATCGCGATGCGGGCGCCGGACGCCCCGACGGGGTGCCCCAGTGCGATCCCGCCGCCGTGCACGTTGACGCGGTCCAGCGGCACCCCCAGCGCCTTCGCCGACACCCCGACCACGACAGCGAACGCCTCGTTGATCTCCACGAGGTCCAGGTCCTGCGCCGTCCAGCCCTGCCGTTCCAGGGCCTGGGCGATCGCCCGGGCCGGCTGCGAGTGCAGGGAGTTGTCCGGGCCCGCCACCTGGCCGTGCGCGCGAACCGTCGCGAGCACCTGCACGCCCGCCGCCTCCGCGCGGCCGCGCGTCGTGAGCACCAGGGCGGCGGCGCCGTCGGAGATCTGCGACGAGTTACCCGCCGTGAGGGTCCCCTCGCCCGCGAACGCCGGGCGCAGCTTCGCCAGGGACTCGGGGGTGGTGTCGGGCCGGACGCCCTCGTCGGTGCGCACCTCCACGGGCTCGCCCCGGCGCTGCGGCACCAGGACGGGGGCGAGCTCGGCCTCGAACAGGCCGTCCTTCGCCGCCGCTGCGGCCCGCTGGTGCGAGGCCGCGGCGATCTCGTCCTGCTCCTGCCGCGACACGAACACCGAGCCGGAGTTGCGGTCCTCGGTCGAGATGCCCATGGAGACGCCGTCGAACGCGTCGGTCAGGGCGTCGTGCGCCGTGGCGTCCAGCAGCTCCGCCGAGCCGTAGCCGAACCCGAACCGGGAACCCGGCAGCAGGTGCGGGGCGTTCGTCATCGACTCCTGGCCGCCCGCCAGCACCACGGCGGCCTCGCCCGTGCGCAGCAGCCGCGCGCCGTCGATGATCGCCGTCAGCCCGGAGAGGCACACCTTGTTGATCGTGACCGCCTGGACGTCCCAGGGGACGCCGGCGCCGACCGCCGTCTGCCGGGCCGGGTTCTGCCCCGCGCCCGCCTGGATGACCTGGCCGAACACCACCTTGTCGACGTCGGCGGCCAGCGGCCCCGCGCCCTCCAGCGCGCGCCGCGCCGCGACCGCGCCCAGCTCGACCGCGCTCAGCGTGGAAAGCGACCCTTTCAGCCGCCCCTGCGGCGTCCGCGCCGCCGAGACGATCACCACGTCGTCAGCACTGTTCACTGCACTCTGAACTGCACTCTGATCAGTCATGAGGCCTCCTTCGGCCGCTCGTTTCCAGCGTATCTCCGGCCCCTTCGCCGGTCACTCGCCCTGGCCCCGGATTCCGCCGCACTGTGGGGGCGTCAGACCATCGGCGCCACGAGCTCCACGGCGAGGTCCGGCTCGGTCTTGTCGACGACCTCCTCGGCCGTCACGCCCGGCGCGAGCTCCCGCAGGACCAGCCCGGACGGCGTCACGTCGAGCACCGCCAGGTCGGTGATGATCCGGTTCACCACGCCCTTGCCGGTCAGGGGCAGCGAGCACTCGCGCAGGATCTTCGGCGACCCGTCGCGCGCCGTGTGCTCCATCAGGACGATCACGCGGCCGGCACCGTGCACCAGGTCCATCGCGCCGCCCATGCCCTTGACCATCTTGCCGGGGATCATCCAGTTGGCCAGGTCGCCCGTGGCCGACACCTGCATGCCGCCCAGGATCGCCGCATCGATCTTGCCGCCGCGGATCATGCCGAACGACGTCGCCGAGTCGAAGATCGACGACCCCGGCAGCAGCGTCACCGTCTCCTTGCCCGCGTTGATCAGGTCGGGGTCCACCTCGTCCTCGGTCGGGTACGGCCCCACGCCGAGGATCCCGTTCTCGGACTGCAGCACCAGGTGCCGGCCCGCGGGAACGTAGTTCGGCACGAGCGTCGGCAGCCCGATGCCCAGGTTCACGTACATGCCGTCGGCCAGCTCGCGCGCGGCGCGCGCGGCCATCTCCTGTCGGGTCAGTGCCATCATTCAGCCCTCTCTCGTTCCGGCGAAGTAGAGCGTGCGTCCGGACAGGCGCTCTACTTCGCGGTCGCCATGTTGTCGGGGTAGAGCGTGCGTCCGGACACTCGCTCTACTTCGCGGACTCCGACGGCGCGGTGACCGTGCGCCGCTCGATCCGCTTCTCGATGTCGGTGCCGACGTGCACCACGCGGTGCACGTACACGCCCGGCAGGTGCACGGTGTCCGGGTCGATCTCCCCCGGTTCGACGAGCTCCTCGACCTGAGCGATGCAGACGCGTCCCGCCATCGCGGCGAGCGGCGAGAAGTTGCGGGCGGACTTGTTGAACACGAGGTTCCCGTGCCGGTCCCCGCGCAGGGCGTGTACGAGCGCGAAGTCGGTGCTGATCGCCTCCTCCAGCACGTACTCGGCGGCGTCGTCCCCGCCGCCGAACCTCCGCACCTCCTTGGGCGGCGACGCGACGGCCACGCCGCCCGCGCCGTCGTACCTGCGCGGCAGGCCGCCGTCGGCCACCTGGGTACCCACGCCCGTGCGCGTGAAGAAGGCGGCGATGCCCGCGCCGCCGGCGCGGAGCTTCTCGGCGAGCGTGCCCTGCGGGGTGAGCTCCACCTCGAGCTCGCCCGAGAGGAACTGGCGCTCGAACTCCTTGTTCTCTCCCACGTACGAGCTGGTCATCTTGCGGACGCGGTGGGCGTTCAGCAGCACGCCGAGCCCCCAGTCGTCGACGCCGCAGTTGTTGCTCACCACGGACAGGTCGGAGGTGCCCTGCGCCAGCAGGGCCTCGATCAGGGCTATCGGGTTGCCGCACAGGCCGAACCCGCCCACGGCGAGGGAGGCACCGTCGGGGATGTCGGCGACGGCCTCGGCCGCGCTGGCGACGACCTTGTCGAACCCGCTGCTTCTCGCTCCGGTGCTGCCCGCTCCGGCATCGCCCAGCTCTGTCATCATCGACTCCGTTCCACTCAGGTCACGTGCGGCCAGTGTCACACTGCACCCGTTGTCGTCGCGCGTTCCAGACCTCGATCATCGCTCGTGGTCATCGCGCGCTCCATCCACCGTCGATCGTCCACGAGGCGCCCGACACCATCGCGCCGTCCGGGCCCGTGAGCCAGCCCACCAGCGAGGCGACCTCGTGCGGCTCGACGAGCCGTTTCACCGCCGCCTCCGCGAGGATGACCTGCGCCATCACCTCGGACTCCGGGATCCCGTGCACAGCCGCCTGCTCGGCGATCTGCTTCTCCACCAGCGGCGTGCGCACGTAGCCGGGGTTGACGCAGACGCTCGTGACCCCGTGCGCGCCGCCCTCCAGCGCCGTCACCTTCGACAGCCCCTCCAGCCCGTGCTTGGCCGACACGTACGCCGCCTTGAACGGCGAGGCGACCAGCCCGTGCACCGAAGAGATGTTGACGACCCGGCCCCAGCCTCGCTCGTACATGCCCGGCAGCGCCGCCCGGACCAGCAGGAACGGCGCCTCCAGCATGATCCGGTGGACGAGCCGGAAGTCGTCCGGCGCGAAGTCCTGGATGGCGCTGACGCGCTGGATGCCCGCGTTGTTCACCAGCACGTCGGTGTCCAGCCGGAGGTCGTCGAGCGCCCGGGTGTCGGACAGGTCGACCACCCAGGCCTCGCCGCCGATCTCCTCGGCGACGGCCTTGGCGCCGTCGCCGTCGACGTCCGCCACCGTCACGTGCGCGCCCCGCGCCGCCAGCTCCCGGGCGCACGCGGCGCCGATGCCGCTCGCGCCGCCGGTCACGAGCGCCCGGCGGCCGGTGAGCCGGTGGCCCTCAAGGGTTGGGTTCATCGTCGATCCTTCTCCTCCGTCGTCCTGCACCCCGTCGTCTCGCACCCGCCACCCCTAGTCGTTCTGCGCCGCGAGCGCCCGCTCGCGGGCCTGGTCCTCGGCGTCGAGGGCGTGCAGCGAGGCGCCCCGGGTCTCGCGCAGCGCGAGCGCCGCGACCAGGGTGACGGCGGCCGCGATCAGCATGTAGACCGCCGTCGGCCACCAGGAGCCCGTGTTCTTGAGCCAGGTGGTGGCCAGGATCGGGGCGAGGGAGCCCGCCACGATGGAGGTGACCTGGTAGCTGATGGAGACGCCGGAGTAGCGCATCCGGGTGGGGAACATCTCCGACATGATCGCGGGCTGCACCGCGTACATCATGGCGTGGAAGAGCAGTCCGGCCATGAGGACGGCGAGGATGAGCCACGAGTTCCGGGTGTCCATGGCCGGGAAGGCGAACCAGCACCAGGTGGCGCCGAGGATCGCGCCGGCGATGTACAGGGGCTTGCGGCCGATGCTGTCGGCGAGCCGCCCCACGACCAGGATCACCACGAAGTGGAACGCGTGCGCGGTCGCGACGATGCCGAGGATGCCCGTGGTGTCCATGCCGAGCGCGGTGCCGAGGTAGACGATCGAGAAGCTCACCACGAGGTAGTACAGGATGTTCTCCGCGAACCGCAGGCCCATGCCGGTGAGCACGCCGCGCGGGTAGCGCTTGATGACCTCGAACACTCCGTAGCCCTTGGCTCCCTCGTCGATCTCGGCCTTCGTCTCCTCGTAGATCGGGGCGTCCGAGACCCGGGTGCGCACGTAGTAGCCGATGACGATGACGACGGCGGACAGCCAGAACGCGACGCGCCAGCCCCAGGCGAGGAACGCTGCGTCGGTGAGGGTGGCGGACATCGTGTAGAGCACGACGGTGGCGAGCAGGTTGCCGGCGGGCACGCCCGCCTGCGGCCATGCGGTCCAGCGCGCCCGCTCGTCGTCCTTGCTGTGCTCGGCCACGAGCAGGACGGCGCCGCCCCACTCCCCGCCGAGCGCGACGCCCTGCACGAAGCGCAGGACCACGAGCAGCGCGGGGGCCAGAAAGCCGACCTGCTGGAACGTGGGCAGGCAGCCCATGAGCACGGTCGCGACGCCGATCAGCAGGATGGTGAGCTGCAGCGTGTGCTTGCGCCCCACCTTGTCGCCGATGTGGCCGAAGACGATGCCGCCGAGCGGCCGTGCGAGGAAGCCCACCGCGTAGGTCACGAACGCCGCGATGATCGCGTCGTACTCGTTGCCCGTCTCGGGCATGAGGACCTTGTTGAACACGAGCGCGGAGGCGGTCGCGTAGAGGAAGAAGTCGTACCACTCGACGACGGTGCCGGCCATCGACGCGGCGACGATGCGCCTGATCAGCGACCGGTCGCCCGGTGTTCGGGTGCTCTGCTGTGCAGACATGCTGCTCCTTGGTGTCGACGCTGACACGGGGTAGTGGCCGGGCCGGATGGCCCAACACCTGTGACTCGCCCGAGTGTTCCCGGGAAGCGGTGTGCGGAGCAATGACGAAGTCGGCAGACCACGTGTGCACGAATGCACACCCGCGGTTGGTAACGTCACCGCATGTCAGCCCGCAACGACCCGCCGGCCGGCCAGGTCGCCGACCAGCTCCTGGTGCTGCTGGAGGTCGCCCGCACCGGCCGGTACACGACGGCGGCGCAGGCGCTCGGCGTCAACCACACCACCGTCGCCCGCAACATCACCGCGCTGGAGCGCGCCCTCGGCGGCCGCCTCCTGGTCAAGGGCGCCGACGGCTGGGAGCTCACGGCGCTCGGCCGCCGCGCGGCCCGCGCGGGCGAGGCCGTGTCGGACGCCGTCGACCGGCTCGTCGGGGGCGACACCGAGGCCGACCCGGTCACGGGCGTCGTGCGCATGACCGCCACCGACGGGTTCAGCGCGTACGTCGCCTCCCCCGCCATCGCCCGGCTGCGGGGCGAGCACCCGGAGCTCTCGGTCGAGCTCGTTACCGTCACCCGCGTGGCGACGCACCACCGCTCGGGGGTCGACATCGACGTCGTCGTCGGGGACCTGAGCGTGCAGCGGGCCAAGGCCGTGCGCCTGGGCGAGTACGTGCTCGGCATGTACGGCTCGCGGGACTACCTGGCGCGGCACGGCACGCCCACCACGGTCGAGGAGATGTCCCGGCACGGCCTGGTCTACTTCGTCGACTCGATGCTCCAGGTGAACGACCTCGACGCCCCGCGCCGGCTCGTGCCCGGCATGCCGGACGCGTTGGCCTCGACCAACGTGTTCGTGCACGTCGAGGCCACCCGCGCGGGGGCCGGCCTCGGGTTCCTGCCCAGCTTCATGGCCGACCGGCACGACGACCTGGTGCGGCTCCTGCCCGACGAGGTCACCGAGCGCCTGCCCTACTGGGCCGTGATCCGCAGCGAGTCCTGGCGGCGGCCCGCGGTGGCCGCCGTCGTGCAGGCGCTGCTGGCGGAGATGACGCGCCAGCGGGACCGCATGCTGGGTGTGCGCCCGGATCCCTGACGGAGGGCTGCGCGGGGCACGGGGAGTGCGGTGCGGAGAGCCGCGGGGTGAGGTGCACGCCGAGTGAGGGTGCCGGGTCCGCTGAACTTCGTTCATCCAGGCCAGACTCAATACGGCCTGGCCGAACAGTTCAGCGGAGCCAGCAAACCCGTGCCGAAGCCGAACAGGATTCAGCAGACCCGGCACCCACCACTGGAGCAGCCTTCACCCTGGCGGGCCGACGCCGACGATCCGCCGGCTCGGCAAGAGCACCGGCCGCCGCGAACACGGTCAGCCCACCGCGGCGGCTACCGCCGAGATGCCCGGCTCCGCCATGATGATCGTGTAGTGGTTCACGCCCACCACCTCGCTCGCCGCCAGGCGCGGCAGACGGCGCTCCCACTCCGCGACGGTCCCGGCCGGGTACATGCCGCCCGGCTGGTCGAGCAGGCCGCGCGGCGCGCGCAGGAACGTGATCGGCAGGCTGGTCTCGGCGGCCCACGCGAGCGCGGCCGGCAGGGCGTCGCCCCGGGCGGAGTCCGCCGAGTCGGCGGCGACGGCGTCGGACGACGTCGCGGGCCGGAGCACCGGCCCCGCCACCGGACCGTCGGCAGGGCCGCCGCCCGCCGAGCTCCCCGCCCGCGGGTACTCCGCCAGGTCGTAGTCCACGTACTGCTCCACCACGGGGTTCCACTCCGCGAAGGCAGGGTGCGCCCTCCAGAACTCGCGGTACGCCTCGGCGCTGGGGAAGGTCTGGGTCAGCCGCTCGATCGCCGGTCCGAGCAGGGCGCGCACCAGCTCCTCAGGCGTGGCGCCGTCCGGCACCCCCGGCGGCAGCGGGATGGGCAGACCGCCGTCGACGAGCACGAGCCGCGCCACGAGGTCCGGGTGACGGTGCGTCAGCACGAGCGACACGAAACCGCCCATCGAGTGTCCGACGACAACGGCCGGGCCGGCCGCTAGCGCCCGGATCACGGCCGCGACGTCGTCGGCATGCGCGGCCATCCCGTACGGGCCGGGCAGGCCGTTGCTGCGGCCACGGCCACGCAGGTCGGGAGCGAGCACGCGGCGTCCCGGCAGCGCGGAGACGACCGCGGGCCAGGCGCGGTGCGAGGCGGTGATGCCGTGCACCAGCACGACGGCGGGCAGGGGCGCGCCGTCCGGGCTGGTCGCCGCGGGCGTCGTCGGCTCCCAGAGGCCGACGCGCAGCGGCCCGCCCGCCACCGCGACGTCGCGCGTGGTGTACGTATGGGAGCCCGTGGCCGCCGCCTGGTCGACGATGCTCATGCACGTGCCTCTCGCTCGGAGGTGTCGGACTCACGCGGGCCGGACTCGGACGGGTCGGAATCAGACCGGCCGGGCGCCAGCGCCCGCTCGATGAACCTCATCGCGTGGTCGAACACCTCGGGCGGGACGGCCGACGTCGGGCCGCCGGGCTCGACGTCGGGACCCCAGAGGACCCACCGCATGCCGACGATCTCGCCGATGCCCATGAGCGCCCACGCGGCCACCTCGGGGTCGATGTCGCCGACCTCCCCGGCCGCCTGCGCTTTCGCGAGCCCGTCGCGGTAGCCCTCGACGATCCGCGTGTAGTGCAGGCGCAGCGCGCCCGGCGACACGAACTCGGCCTGCCGCACGATCCGGTACAGCGCGGGGTGCTCGGCCGTGAACTCGAAGAAGGCGCGGAACCCCGCCCGCTCCGCCTCGATCCGGCCCGACGCCTGCGAGGACGCCGCGATCATCGCGTGCCGCACGCGCCGGTTCAGGTCCTCGACCACCTCGTCGAAGATCTCGATCTTCGAGGCGAAGTACAGGTAGAACGTGCCCTGCCCCACCCCGGCTGCCTCCGTGATCTTGACGATCGACGCGTCGTGGAAGCCGAGGTCGGCGAACACCCGCTCGGCGGCCACGAGGATGCGCGCGCGGGTGCGCTCCCCCTTGGTCAGCCGGGGCTGAGTCTCGCTCGGCTGAGTCTCGCTCGGCTGACTCTCATTGGACTGGGGGACGGTGCTCACCGGGCCTCCTCGGAGTGGTGTTCGTGCGGGGCGAGCGCCGAGCGCATCACCTTGTTCAGGGACGAGCGTGGCAGGTCGGGGACGAGGTCGAAGTGCTGCGGCACCTTGTACCGCGCCAGCTCGCGGCGGCAGAACGCCTCGAGGTCCTCCGCGTCGGTGAGCTGCCCTCGGCGCGGCACCACGAACGCGTGGCCCACCTCGCCCCAGCGCTCGTCCGGCACGCCGACGACGGCGGCGTCCGCCACGGCGGGATGCCGGCGCAGCGCCGCCTCCACCTCGGCCGGGGTGACGTTCTCGCCGCCCGTGATGAACACGTCCTTGAGCCGGTCCACCACGCGGTAGTACCCGTCGCCGTCGCGTTCCACCAGGTCACCGGTGCGCAGCCAGCCGCCCGCGAACGACGCCGCCGTCGCCTCCGGCTCCCGGAAGTAGCCCGCGAACACGCTCGGGCCGCGCACCAGCAGCTCGCCGGTCGCGGTACCCGCGAGATGCTCGCCGGTGACTGGGTCGGCCACCGCCACCTCGACGTGCGGGTAGGGCACGCCGGCGGAGCCGACGCGGTCGCGCGCCACGTCGTCGGGCAGGCAGAGCACGTTGGGGCCCGCCTCGGTGAGCCCGTAGCCCTGCGTGAGCGCGACGCCGCGGCGGTGCCAGGCGCGCAGCAGCGGCTCCGGCATGGGCGCGCCGCCCACGACGGCGTGCCGCAGAGAGCTCAGGTCGGCCGCCGCGAACCCGGGGTGCTCGGCGAGCAGCAGGTAGTTGGTGGGCACTCCCATCATTGTCGTGACCCGCCGGTCGGCGACCAGGCGCAGCACACGCTCGGGCTCGAAGGTGCGCTCCAGCACCACCGTGGCACCTGTCCACCAGGCCAGCAGGGGCTGGATGTTCCAGCCGCCCACGTGGAACTGCGGCAGCACCGACAGCACGACGTCCGTGCTGGTCAGCTCCACCGTCCGGGACAGCGACAGGTTGTTCCAGAAGCAGTTCGCGTGGGTGAGCAGCGCGCCGCGCGAGGTGCCGCCCGTGCCGGACGTGAACACCAGCAGCAGCGGGTCGTCGTCGCGCACCGCGCGGTGCGGCGGGCCGGCGGGCGGCTCCGCCCGGCGGCGCGTGGGCGGCGGCACGCGCGCCTCCACGCCGTGCGGCCCCAGCGCGGTGCGTGACGGCGGCAGGGGCAGCCGTTCCAGAGCGGCGTCCGCCAGGGTGCCGCACTCCTCCTCGACGAGCACGAGCGCAGGGTCGGCCTGGTCGAGCTGGGCCGCGAGCTCGTGCGGCGACAGCCGCCACGACAGGGGCGCGAGCACCAGCCCGGCCTTGGCGCAGGCGAAGAACAGCACCACCTGGTCGGAGCTGTTGCCCGTCACGGTCGCGATCCGGTCGCCCACCCCGTAGCCGGCGTCCCGCAGCCGGCCGGCCAGGGCCGTGGCCCGCGTCTCCAGGGCGCGGTAGGTCAGGGTGACGCCGCGGTCGTCGACCGCCACGCGGTCCGGCGTCGCCAGGGCGCGGTCGCGCGGCCACCGGCCGAGCGTGTGCAGGTCGCTCATGCCGCCGCCCCCTCGGGTGCGGTCCGGCCGGGCGCCGGGTCTGCGGACCCGCCCCCGGGCGGGCCGTCCGCCGGACGACGCCGGGCCGCCAGCCGCTGCGCCGCGCCCGCCAGGCCGCCCGGCAGGAACAGCACCACCAGCACGAAGCACGTGCCCAGCAGGAACATCGGCTCCGACAGCGGGATGCGCAGCACGGCGGGCAGCCCGGCCACGGCCTCCGAGTGCGCGAGCTCGGCGAGCCGCTGGTCCAGCAGCGTGTAGAGCACGGCGCCGACGACAGCGCCCCAGCGCGAGCCGACGCCGCCCAGCACCACCATGACCAGGAGCGTCAGCGTGAAGTCCGCGGTCGACGTCGCCGGCGAGGCACCCGACTGCAGCAGCAGGTACGCCATGCCGACCACGGTCGCGAGCGACGCCGCGAGCACGAACACCACGAGCTTGGTCAGGTACGGACGTCCGCCGATGATGCGCACCCGCACCTCGTTCTCGCGCACCGCGGCGGCCACGTGCCCGGCGCGGCTGCGCTCGATCCACAGCACCACCAGGTAGACCACCAGCAGCACCGCGAGCGCCACCCAGTACAGGTTGCGGGTGTTGACCACGCCGACCAGCGCCGCGGGGACGCCGTCGGTGGCCAGCGCGAGGCCCTCCTCGCCGCCGGTCAGGTCGCCCTGGTCGCGGCGCACCAGCACGTTGCCTGCCTGGGCGAACGCGAGGGTGACCATCGCGAACGAGATGCCGGTGACCCGCAGCGAGACGGCGCCCACGACGAACGCGAGGGCCACGCCGCCCACGAGCACGAGCGCGGCGGCGGGCAGGAGCGGCACGTCGGTGCGGTCCAGCACGATGGCCAGGCCGTAGATCCCGGCCGCGAAGTAGAGCGCGTGCCCGAAGCTCATCAGCCCCGCCACCCCGAACAGCAGGTGGTAGGACAGCGCGAGCGCCGCCGTCAGCCAGCACAGGGCGAGGAGCTGGAGCGTGCCCGGTTCGTAGGTGTAGCCGGGCAGCACGCCCGGGACGGGGATCGCGAGCAGCGGCAGGCAGGCCAGGAGCGCGAGGAGCGCCGGGCCGCCGAGCCGGTTGCGGTTGCTGGTCATGCGGGCCTCCCCATCAGTCCGGACGGGCGCACGAGCAGCACGAGCGCCAGGAGCAGGACGACGATCAGGTCGCCAGTGTTGTTCAGGTAGAAGTTCGCGAGCTGCTGCAGCACGGCGACGACGACGGACGCCACCGCGGCCCCGGTCAGCGACCCCATGCCGCCGATCACGGTGACGATGAACGCGAAGATCAGCAGGCTCGCGCCCAGGTGCGGCGAGACGTAGTTCAGCGACTGCGTCGCCAGCACGCCACCCAGCCCGGCCGCCGCCCCGCCCACGGCGAACACCAGCGTGAACGCGCGGCGCACGTCGATGCCGAGGGCCGTGACCATGGCGCGGTTCTCGACGCCGGCGCGGATGACCAGGCCGTACCGCGTGAACCGGAGGAACGCGACGATGCCGCCCAGCACCGCCGCCCCGGCAAGCACGTTGAGGAACGCGGTGTTCGGTATGTGCGCGCCCAGCACGTCGGTGGTCGAGGCGAGCCAGCCGGGTCGCGTGACGTTCCGGGGGTTGGACCCCCAGATGCCCTCGAACAGGGCGACGGTGGCGAGCGACAGCCCGACGGTGACGAGTACCTGCTCGATGTGCCGGTCGTAGAGGGGCCGGATGAGGCCCAGCTCGGTGGCGGTCGCCGCGGCGGCACCGGTCAGCGCGCCGACCAGGAGGCTCAGCAGGAGACCACCCCAGGTTCCCGCGCCGATGAGGTTGCCGGCCGCCAGCCCGACGAACGCGCCGAGCGTGAGGAACGAGCCGTGCGCGAAGTTCAGGACGCCCATCAGGCCGTAGATCAGGGACAGGCCCGACGCGACCAGGAAGTACAGCCCGCCTAGGCCGAGGCCCGTGGCCAGCAGGAGGATCAAGGTGCTCATCGGCCGGCCTCCGCGTTGCTCGGTGCCCCGCTGGTCGAGCCGTCCCCGCTGGTCGAGCCGTCCCCGCTGGTCGAGCCTGTCGAGACCCCCAGCAGCCGCTGCACCAGCTCGGGATCGTCCAGCAGCTCCTGCGCCCCGCCCGTGTGCACCACCCGTCCGGCGTCGATCACCACGACGCGCTCGGCCAGCCGCTCGACCACCTGCAGGTTCTGCTCCACGAGCAGCACGGGCACGGTCCGGGCGGCCGCGGCCAGGGTCTCGGCCACCTCGGTCACGATCCGCGGGGCGAGCCCCTTGGTCGGCTCGTCCACGAGCAGGATCCGGTTGTCGTTGAGCAGCGCCCGCGCCAGGGACACCATCTGCTGCTGCCCGCCCGAGAGCGTGCCCGCGCGCTGACCGGCCCGCTTGACCAGGTCCGGGAACAGGGCGTCGACCAGCTCGCGGTGCTCCGCCGTCGTGCCGCGCCCGGCACCCGCGCCGCCGCTCCCCGCGCGGCGTTCCGCGAGCCGGAGGTTCTCGGCCACCGTCAGCCCCGCGAACACCTCGCGGTCCTCCGGCACGTAGCCCACACCGCGCCGGACGATGCGGTCCGTGCGCTCGCCGTCCACGCGGACGCCGTCGAGCAGCACCTCGCCCGACCGCTCGACCAGCCCGAGGACCGCCCGGAGCGTGGACGTCTTGCCGACGCCGTTGCGGCCCAGCACTGCGGTGACGCCCGAGGCCGGGACCTCGAACGACACGTCGTGCACCACCTCCTGGCCCGCGATGCGCGCGGACAGGCCACGCACCTCCAACACCGCTGGTCGTGCCTGTCGAGACCCGCTCATGCCGCGCTCCCCGCCGTCGTGCCCAGGTAGGCCGACTGCACCGTCTCGTCCGCCATGACCCGCTCCGGCACGTCGCAGGTCAGGAGCTCCCCGTGGTGCATGACGGCGACCCGGTCGGCCAGGCCGAGCACCACGTCCATGTGGTGCTCCACCATGAGCACCGTGCGACCGGAGTCGTTGATGGACCGGATCACCTCGACGAGCCCGGCCACGTCGCCCGTCGCCACGCCGGCCATGGGCTCGTCCAGCAGCACCACCGACGAGTCCATCGCCAGCAGCACCGCGATCTCCAGCTTGCGCTTGTCGCCGTGGGACAGGTCGCCGGCCGCGGCGTCGGCCCGGTGGGTCAGGCCCACCGTCGCGAGGTGCTCGGCGGCCTCCGCCGAGGCGACGTCGCCGCGCCGGGGGAAGCTCAGGACCGAGAGGCTGCCGCCGAGGCGGCGCTGGGTGGCGAGCCGCACGTTCTCCGCGACCGAGAGCCGCGGGAACAGGCTGGAGGTCTGGAAGGTCCGGCCCAGGCCCGCGCGGGCCCGCACCGCGACGGACGCCGCGGTCACGTCCCGGCCCGCCAGCAGCACGCGGCCGCTCGTGGCCCGGTAGATCCCGCTGATCAGGTTGAACAGCGTGGTCTTGCCCGCGCCGTTCGGACCGATCACGCCCAGCAGCTCGCCGCGCCCCACCCGGAGGTCTACTCCGTCGAGGATCCGCGCACCGCCGATCGTCAGCCCGAGGCCGGCCGTCTCGAGGACCGGCTCGCCACCCGTCACCATTACTCGGTCGCCTCGGCGGGCGCGACGGACTCGCCGTCGATGACCTCGACCAGCTCGGGCGTCCAGGCATCGCCGTCCTGGACGAGCCTGGCCTGGTACATCGGCTGGATCAGCGCGTGGTCGGAGGCGCGGACCGTGGTCTCGCCCTTGGGGCCCTCGAACGTGTAGCCCTCCAGGGCGTCGACCATGGCCTCGACGTCGCCGGCGCCCTCCTCGATCGCATGCACGATGAGCTGCGCCGCCACGAACCCGTCCGGCGTGAACAGGTCGGGCGTCCCCCCGGCCGCCTCGACGGCGTCCAGCATCGCGGCCTCGGTCTCGGTTCCGGCCGCGCCCGGGAAGTAGTGGTTCAGGAAGCTGACCTTCTCGGCCGCGTCCCCGTAGGCGCCGTAGGTGGCCACGTCGCCGAGGCCCGTGACGACGGTGGTCTCGTCGAGCACGCCCTGCTGGTCGAGGCCCTGCCACATCGCGCCCGTCGTGGCGCCGGCCCAGGCCACGAAGACCATGTCTGCCTTCGCGTCGAGCACCTTCTTGGCGAAGGGCGTGAACTCGGTGGCGTCCTCGGGCACCAGCACCGAGGAGACCTCGGCGCCCTGCCCGCCGAGCACGCTCTCGACCGCGGCCAGGTTGCCCTGGCCGAAGGCGTTGTCCTGGGCGAACACGACCACCTTCGCTCCCTTCGGGTCCACGAACGTGCCCGCCGCCGCGACGTCCTGGAGCGACTGCCGGCCGCTGCGGAACGTGTAGCGGTTGATGCCCGTGAGCGTGTCCACGGCGGCGGGGCCGGACACGTACAGGACCTTGTTCTGCTCGGCCTGCTCGGCCAGGGGCAGCGCCACGCCCGAGACGACGGTGCCGCCCAGGATCTGGTAGCCCTTGCCGATCAGGTCCTTGGCCTGCGAGACCGCCTTCTCGGGGTCCCCGGCGTCGTCGTGGTAGGTCACGTGGAGCTCGTGACCGGCCACTTCACCGGTGCCGCCGGTGGCGTGGTCGATCCCTGCCTCGAACCCCTGCTTGTAGGCCGCGCCGTAGGCGGCGAGCGGCCCGGACTCCGAGTAGACGATGCCGACGTCGATCGGCGCCGCGTCCGCGCCGTCGTCGCCGCTGCCGCCGGTGGTCGCGCCGGTCGGCGCGCACGCTGCGAGCGCCAGGCCCGTCACCGCCGCGGCGGCGACGGCCATGAGGGACTTCCTCGTCCGCATGACTCTGCCCTTCTTCGGGTGGTCGTCGCCGCTCGTGGGGAACGGGCTACGTCGCCCAAACCTGAGAGGCGATTCAGGTTGCGGAGATAGTGGACGAGACGGGCATCTCGTGTCAACCCATTCAGCCGGGGAACCGGCCGGGTGAACTATTGACAGGTGATTCAGGTCGCACCTAATGTCCCCAGATGTCCGGCTGACCCCGCGCATCGGAGCGCCTCGGGCAGCACGACCTCAACGTGGAGGTTCGAATGACACACCCATCCCCGCGGCGCCGTCGCCGCCTGGCCGCCTGGATCGCGGCCGTCGTCGCAGTAGCGCTCACCCCACCCACGGTCGCGGCCATGGCCGCCGTCGCCTCGCCAGCCGCGCAGTCGGTGGCAGCAGGCGCCTGGTCGTCCCGCACGGCGGGCGGCATGACCACGCAGCTCTACGTGCCGACGTCGGAACCCGCGCTGGCGGCCGGGCGGGCGCTGATGATCAACCTGCACGGGTGCGTCCAGACCTCGACCGCCCTCAGAGACGGCGGCAACTGGACCACGACGGCCGACCAGCGCGGCATGGTCGTGGCCGTCCCCGCGGCACCGAACGGCGGCGTCCTGCTCGGCTGCTGGGACTACTACGACACGTCCCACTCACGGTCGAACCCGGCACGGCACGACGACAACCTGCTGCAGCTCGTCGACGACCTGCTCGGGGACGCCTCGCTCGGGATCGATCCCAACCAGGTGTACATCTCCGGGCTCTCCTCCGGCGGCGGCGAGACCATGGTGATGGGCTGCCTCGCGCCCGACGTCTTCGCCGGGATCGGGATCAACGCCGGGCCGACGGTCGGCACGACGTCCGGCCAGATCGGGTCGGTGGCGACTACCCAGGCGCAGGCCACCACCGTCTGCCGCAACTTCGCCTCGACCGGGTCGCCGGGCTTCGGCACGCAGGTGACGTCGGTGGTGTACGGGTCGTCCGACACGACCGTCGCGACCGGCTACAACACACTGAACGCGCAGGTCATGGCCGGTATCTACGGGGCCTCCAGCCAGTCGTCGTTCTCCCTGTCCGGCTTGGAGGGCACCAACACGGCGGGCTCGGGCACCCTCTGGTCCGACGCCGCGGGGCCGCGTGTCTCCCTCATCGCCAACACGAACGTGGGCCACGCCTGGCCCGCCGGCGGTGGCCCGGGCGGGTCGTACATCTCGACGAGCTCTGTCAACTACCCGGCGTACGTCACCGACTTCTTCTTCGACAACAACCGTCGTGTGGACCGGACGGCCGAGCCCACCGACCCGCCGACGGACCCGCCCACGGACCCGCCGGGCCTGTTCTGCGGCGCGGCCACCAACACCCAGCACCAGGCCGCCGGCCGGGCGACGTCCTATGGCATCGACCCGTACAACCCGTTCTACGCCGTCGGCTCGACCGACTACCTCGGCCAGGGCAACGCGACCGTGACGACGCTGCGAGAGACGTTGGAGGGGGTGTTCGACCTGGTGACGTCATGCTGACGGCCGGCTGACGCGTCATCCGCGCTCAGTCCTCGGGAGCGTGCCGCTCCAAGAACCGGTAGACCTCGGTGGTCTCCACCCCTGGGTACGCTCCCGAGGGCATCGCGGCGAGCATCGACGCGTGCGGCCGCGCCGAGGGCCAGGCGAAGTCGCCCCACTTCTCGGACAGCTCCTGCGGCGGACGGCGGCAGCACGACTCGTCCGGGCACCGCGAGGCCCTCCGCTCCGTCGTCTCGCGCCCCTCGAACCACTTGACGTGCGCGAACGGCACGCCGACCGACACGGAGAACGCGCCGTCGGACGTGTTCTCCACGCGCGAGGTGCACCAGTACGTGCCCGACGTCGTGTCCGTGTACTGCGCGTACGGGTTGAACCGGTCCTCGACGTCGAACACCCGGCGCGCGGTCCACTGCTTGCACACGTGCTGGCCCTCGACGGCGCCCAGGGCGTCCGAAGGGAACCGCACGCCGTCGTTCTCGTACGCCTTGTGCAGGATCCCCGACTCGTGGACCTTCATGAAGTGCACCGGGATGCCCAGGTGCCGGGTGGCCAGGTTGGTGAACCGGTGCGCCGCCGTCTCGAACGACACCCCGAAGGCGTCGCGCAGGTCCTCGATGGCGATCGCGCGCTCGTCCTTGGCGTCGCGCAGGAACTTCACGCCCGGCTTCTCCGGGACCATGAGGGCCGCCGCCAGGTAGTTGGCCTCGACGCGCTGGCGGAGGAACTCCCCGTAGTCGGCCGGCTCGGTGTGGTCGAGCACGTGCGAGGCGAGCGCCTGCAGCAGCGCCGACCGGGTGTTGGACCGGCCCCGGAAGCCCTTGGACGGCAGGTAGACGCGCCGGTAGCGGGTGTCGATGACGGACCGCGTGGAGTGCGGCAGGTCGCTCACGTAGTGCAGCGTGAAGCCGAGGTGCGCGGCGATCTCGGCCGCCATCCGCTGCGGCAGCGGCCCGGACGTGTGCCCGACGTCCGCGAGCAGATCCTTCGCGACCTGCTCCAGCTCAGGCAGGTAGTTGTCCTTGGCGCGCATGTCGCCGCGCAGCTCGCCGTTGGCCCGGCGCGCCTCCTCCGGCGTGGCCGCGCGCTCGGTGTGCAGCCGCGCCAGCTCGCGGTGCAGCGCCAGGATGGTCGCGAGCGCGTCATGGGGCAGCGACTTGCCGATGCGCACGCCCTCGAGGCCGAGCGTCGCGAACAGCGGGCCACGCTGCGCGCGCTCGAGCTCGATCTCCAGCGCGTCCCGCTCCGACGGCGGCTCGGCCGACAGGAGGTCGTCCACGCCGGCGCCGAGCGCCCGGGCGATGGCCTGCAACTGCGAGAACTTGGGCTCCCGCTTGCCGTTCTCCAGCGTGCTGACCTGCGACGGCGCCCGGTCGATCGCCGACGCGAGGTCGTCGAGCGTCATGCCCTTGCTGGTGCGCAGGTACCGGATCCGGCGTCCGATCGTGAGGGCGTCCGGCTCGGACTCCGCCGGGGCCGTCACGTTCTGCGCGGGACGCGAGGAAGTCACGTTTCGCGCGGTTCTGCGATTCTCGGTAATTCCTGCCATGCCCGAGGGTGACATACGGACAGGCTTCCGATCAACAGAAGAACGCAAGTTCTTCTACTGAGTTTCGCTTGAGAAGTGGGTTGCGCAGGGCAGAAGGTCGTAACACGTCACCCGGCAAGGCGCGGTGACGACGTTCCATCCCGAGAAGGAGACCGCCATGAGCGCACCCACCATCGATTCCACGTCCGAGGCGACTGTGTCCGCGACCGCGTCGAGGCCCGTGCGCACCGGCGACCAGGTGCAGACCGCAGCGGAGCTGCGGCAGTCCTGGGAGTCCGACCCGCGCTGGGCCGGCATCGAGCGCACCTACACCGCCGACGACGTCGTGGCCCTGCGCGGCTCCGTCGGCGAGGAGAGCACGCTGGCCCGTCGCGGTGCCGAGCGCCTGTGGCGCCAGCTCCACGAGGAGGACTACATCAACGCCCTCGGGGCGCTGACCGGCAACCAGGCCGTGCAGCAGGTCAAGGCGGGCCTGCAGGCCATCTACCTGTCCGGCTGGCAGGTCGCCGGCGACGCGAACCTCTCGGGGCAGACCTACCCCGACCAGTCGCTCTACCCGGCCAACTCGGTGCCCGCCGTCGTCCGCCGCATCAACAACGCGCTGCTGCGCGCCGACCAGATCGACGTCTCCGAGAACGGCACCACGACCCGCGACTGGCTGGCCCCGATCGTGGCCGACGCCGAGGCCGGCTTCGGCGGCCCGCTCAACGCGTACGAGCTGATGAAGTCGATGATCCAGTCCGGCGCCGCGGGCGTGCACTGGGAGGACCAGCTCGCCTCGGAGAAGAAGTGCGGCCACCTCGGCGGCAAGGTGCTCATCCCGACGCAGCAGCACGTCCGCACCCTGAACGCGGCCCGCCTCGCGGCCGACGTCGCCGACGTGCCGTCGATCGTCATCGCCCGGACCGACGCCGAGGCCGCGACGCTGATCACGTCCGACGTCGACGAGCGCGACCTCCCGTTCATCACGGGCGAGCGCACCGCCGAGGGCTTCTACAAGGTGACGAACGGCATCGAGCCCTGCATCGCCCGCGCCAAGGCCTACGCGCCGTACTCCGACCTGATCTGGATGGAGACCGGCACGCCCGACCTCGAGCTGGCCCGCAAGTTCGCCGAGGCCGTCAAGGCCGACTTCCCGGACCAGATGCTGAGCTACAACTGCTCGCCGTCGTTCAACTGGAAGAAGCACCTGGACGACGACACCATCGCGAAGTTCCAGCGTGAGCTGGGCGCCATGGGCTTCAAGTTCCAGTTCATCACCCTGGCCGGCTTCCACGCCCTGAACTACTCGATGTTCGACCTGGCCCACGGCTACGCCCGTGAGCAGATGTCGGCGTACGTGCGGCTGCAGGAGGCCGAGTTCGCCGCCGAGGAGCGCGGCTACACCGCCACCAAGCACCAGCGCGAGGTGGGCACGGGCTACTTCGACCGCGTGGCGACGGCGCTCAACCCCGACTCCGCCACCACGGCCCTGTCCGGTTCTACCGAGGAGGCGCAGTTCTGATGACCGCCACTATCGACACGCGCAGCCAGGGCACCAGCCCCTACGACGCCGACGCCGGCCTCGCCGGGATCGGCACCCCGCCGGCGTCGCACCTCGGCTCGGCCCTCGCGTCGCAGGACAGCTCCGCGGCGGCGCCGTCCTCGACCCTGGAGTCTCAGAGATCGGCCCCCAGCTCGCTGCGGGGCGGCGGGGTGGGCGCCGCACGAACCGGCGCCCGCCGGGGCGTGATCACCGTGACCGGCTCCGTCGGGCCGCGGTACGGCGAGATCCTGACGCCGGACGCCCTGGCGTTCCTCGCCCTGCTCCACGACCGGTTCGACGCCGCCCGCGACGAGCTGATCGCGCAGCGCCAGCTGCGCCGTCAAGACATAGCGGACGGCGCCGACCCGGACTTCCGGGCCTCCACCCGGCCGGTGCGCGACGACCCGCACTGGCGCGTCGCCGGCTCGCGTCGCGCGCCCGGCCTGGAGGACCGCCGCGTCGAGATCACGGGTCCCACCGACCCGAAGATGACGATCAACGCCCTCAACTCGGGCGCCCGGTGCTGGCTGGCCGACGCCGAGGACGCGTCGAGCCCGACCTGGCCGAACGTGATCGAGGGGCAGCTCGCGCTGCACGACGCGATCCGCGGCACGCTCAGCTTCACGAACGAGGCGGGCAAGGAGTACCGGCTGCGGTCGGCGCACATCGCCGACCTGCCGACCATCGTGTTCCGCCCGCGCGGCTGGCACCTCGACGAGGCCCACCTGCGCTACACGGACGCGAACGGCATCACGAGCAGCACCCTGGGCAGCCTCGTGGACTTCGGCCTGTACTTCTTCCACAATGCCGCCGAGCTGATCGCGCGCGGCCGCGGCCCGTACTTCTACCTGCCCAAGCTGGAGGGCTACAAGGATGCGCGGCTGTGGAACGAGGTGTTCGAGGTCGCGCAGGACGCGCTCGGCATCCCCCGCGGGACGATCCGCGCGACGGTGCTCATCGAGACGCTGCCCGCGGCGTTCGAGATGGAGGAGATCCTCTACGAGCTGCGCGACCACTGCGCGGGGCTGAACGCCGGCCGCTGGGACTACCTGTTCTCGATCATCAAGTGCTTCCGCACCCGCGGCGACTCGTACGTGCTGCCGGACCGCGCGCAGGTCACCATGACCGCACCGTTCATGCGCGCGTACACCGAGCTGCTGGTGGCCACCTGCCACAAGCGCGGCGCGCACGCCATCGGCGGCATGAGCGCGTTCATCCCGGACCGCCGCAACCCGGAGGTCACCCGGAAGGCGTTCCAGCAGGTCGCGGCCGACAAGAAGCGCGAGGCCGGCGATGGCTTCGACGGCACCTGGGTGGCCCACCCCGACCTCATCCCGGTCGCCGAGGCCGAGTTCGACGCCGTCCTCGGTAACGCGCCGAACCAGGTCTCGCGGCAGCGGCCCGACGTCGCCGTGGGGCAGCACGAGCTGCTCGACGTCGCCTCCGCGCGGCGGGGCGGGGCGACCGTGACGTCCGCCGGCCTGCGGTCGAATGTCTCGGTGGCCGTCCGGTACATCGACTCCTGGCTGCGCGGTACCGGCGCCGCAGCGCTCGACAACCTGATGGAGGACGCCGCCACCGCCGAGATCTCCCGGTCGCAGGTGTGGCAGTGGATCGCCTCGGGCACCCCGACCCACGACGACGGGCTGCCGGTGACGCGGGAGCGGGTCGAGACGATCCTGCTCGAGGTCGTGGCCTCGCTGCCGCAGGAGCCCGGGAACCGGATCGACGACGCCGCGGCGATCTTCCGCGAGGTCGCCCTCCGGGACGACTTCCCGGCGTTCCTCACGAACCCCGCCTACCAGGGGCGCCTGGTGGGGTCCGACGTCGACCGCGCCTGAGGTTCGCGCCTCGTCCGAAGCTGCCCGACGCCGTGCCGGCCGCCGTTCTCTCTCCGGTCCCCACCACCCCAGGGGCTGGCCGGCCCGGCGTCGGGCTTTGGCGTGACCGAGGTCGCCGACTCGACGGCTGTTGGACGAGCGTCCAAAACCAGGTGTTCATGCAGACGAAACATCCCGGCGGGAGCCTGTGGTGTCACTGTGCGCCCCCAGGAGGACCCATGCACACCCCGTTCCGCGCCACCGATCTGCCTCCCTGGGCGGACCCGTCGGTCCCGACCTCGTCCCTCGACCCCCAAGGTGCCTCGCGGCGCACGTTCCTGCGCCTCGGCATGGTCGGCGGGCTGGCGCTCGCCACCGGCGCGTACGCCGGCACCGCCGCCGCCTCGAGCCGCTCCGGAGACCCGCAGCTCGCGTGGCTCGTCGGCGACCACCACGTGCACACCCGCTACAGCCACGACGCCAAGTACGACTTCGACCAGCAGGCCAAGAAGGGCGCGCAGTTCGGCCTCGACTGGATGGTCTTCAACGAGCACAGCAACTTCGGGCACGCCGACAAGGGCGCCGCCGCCGAGCACGAGGAGATCATGGCCGCGCGGGCGCTCAACCCGCGCCAGCTCATCTTCCAGGGCCTGGAGTGGTACATCCCGGCCGCGGAGCACGGCACCGTGTTCGCCGCGCCCGGTCCGCACGAGGTCGACTTGCTGCGCGAGTTCGAGCGCCTGTGGGACGGCAAGCTCAACGGCTGGGCGGCCGACCTGCCCGAGAACGAGGGGCGCTCGGTCGAGGCACTGCGGTGGCTCGCGGCCCGCAAGGCGGAGGGTTACGTCGACGACGTCGTCATGCTGGCCAACCACCCGTCCCGGCTCGGCATCGACGCCCCGCACGAGATGCGGGCGTGGCGCGACGCCGCGGCCGGCATCTGCATCGGCATGGAAGGCGCGCCGGGCAGCCAGGGTGACGCGGACCCGGCCTGGGTCGCCTACCGCGGCACCACGGGCGCCCAGCGGGGCGAGTACCGGAACGCGCCGCGTGTGGACTCGTACTCCGGCTACCCGCTCGAGGCCTACCGCACCTACGGAGGCTTCGACTGGATGACCGCCACCGTCGGCGGCATGTGGGACGCGATGCTGGCGGAGGGCACCCTCTTCTCGATCACGTCCAACTCCGACAACCACCGCACCATCTGGGACACCTGGCGCGACGGCGACATGCCGGCCGGCGAGACCTTCGACTCCCTCGGCTGGAAGCCGTCCCCCGTCGACACCGGGACGCCCCAGCCGGGAAGCGACTTCTGGCCGGGCCAGTTCAGCCGCACCCATGTCGGCGTGACCCGGCACGGCTACCTCGACGTCATGGACGGCCTCCGCCGCGGCCGGGTCTGGGTGGACCACGGACACCTCGTCGACGGCCTCGACGTGCGCCTCGTCGCCGCCGGAAGCGGCCGCGGCACCGGCGCCACGCTCGGCGGCCGGCTCGCGGTGAAGCGCGGAACCTCGGTCGAGCTGCGGGTCACCGTACGCAGCGCGCACCGGCCGAACCCGCACGGGGTGCTCCCCCGGCTCGCGCACCTCGACGTGATCCGGGGCACCGTCACCGGACCCGCGACCGACCGGGACAGCTGGCAGGCGCCGGAGGCGCGGGTGGTCGAGCAGGTCGACACCAGCGCCCGATCAGGCACCTACGACCTGTGCATCCCGCTCGGCCGCATCACCGAGTCCTGCTACGTCCGGCTGCGCGGCAGCGACGGAAACCGCCACGGCGCCGGTTACCTCGGGGCGTCGGTCGACCCTGCGGGTCCCGTGACCCACGCCGACAACGACGGCGACCCGTGGGCCGACACCTGGCTCTACACCAACCCGATCTACATCGACGCCCGGTAGCGGTACCGGACATCTTGGTTGTTGCGTCCGCGTCAGTATCGCTACCCTGAACGCTCTCGTCGGCCGGGCATCGGTGCCGCAGCCTGCATCGATGCCCGGCCCGGCCGAGACCGCGCGGCGGGCGGCACGAGCCCTTCCGCCGCGGACATGCCAGGCGTAAGGGGGCGTTGGACCAGTGACGGACAAGACGAGCGGTGCCGGGACGAGCGAGTACCAGGCCGGCGCGGCATTCCTGCGTGACCGCGGCGCGGACCTGCGCCGCGCGCTGACGAGCCCGCGCGCCCGGCACGTCTGGACCGGCGCGGTCGCGCTGGCCGTGACGGGCGGAGTGCTGGTCAGCGCGTCGGCGAGCGTGCCCGTCGCGGGCACGGCGACGGGCACGGCGACGTCCGCGGCGGCGGGCAGCGCGGCATCGGCCGCGGCGTCCGGCGCGACGGGCGCCACGACTGGCGTAAGCCGCCCGCCCGCCGGGACGGCCAGCCAGGGACAGGCCGCGCCGACCGGGACCGACGGCGTCACGGTCGGCCAGGTGCTCGCCGTGCTGGAGCGCGCCGAGCGCCGGCTGCGGCAGAGCTCGCCCCTCAACCCTCGCATCGCGCAGGCGGCGGCCGAGCTGGGCATGCTCTACACGACGTACCAGGCGCAGCAGCTCGCGCTCGGCGACGCCGACGGGCAGCCCCGGGACGGGTCCGACCCGGCGTCCGGCCCCGCGTCCGACCCGGCGTCCGGCCCCGCGGGCGCCGCTGAGACGACCACCGGTGCGACGTCGGCGGCGCCGGTGCTGCGGTTCGTGACCGACAAGCCCTCGGCGGACGCCCCGGCCGTGTCGCGCCCCCCGGCTGAGCAGCAGGACGCCGACCGCGTCACCTTCGACGAGGTCGCCGTCGCCGCGATGCGGCTCGCGAACATGCTCGATCCGACGTCGCCCACCGCGCTCGTCGAGACCCGGCCGGACGCCGAGTCCTCGCTGCGCCGGAGCCTGCAGGAGACCGTGGCCGCCTACGGCGACTCGACGGCGGGGTACGCCAACGGCCGCATCCCCGCCGACGTGCTGTGCCCGCTGCCGTTCGCGCCCGGGCACATGCTGCGTTGCGATGCCGCCGAGCGCCTTACGGCGCTCAGCGCCGAGTTCGAGAAGGAGTTCGGCTACCCGATCCCGCTGACCGACTCCTACCGCCCGTACGCGATGCAGGTGGCGATCAAGGGCACCAAGCCGCACCTCGCGGCGATCCCCGGCACGTCGAACCACGGCTGGGGCCTCGCGATCGACCTGGACGACCCCATCGCGGGCGGCAGCTCCCCCGAGTACGTCTGGCTGCGCCTGCACGCGCCCGACTACGGCTGGGACAACCCGTCGTGGGCCCGGCTCGGCGGCGCGAAGCCGGAGCCGTGGCACTTCGAGTTCTTCGCCGCGGGCTCCATCCCGAACCGCGCCATCGACCCGTCCGACGTCGGTACCTGGTCGCCCGTCGCACCTGTGGCGCCGGGCGGCGACGACGGCCTGGTCGTCATCCCCGCCTCCGCACGGGCTCCCGGCGAGGCGGGCGCGCCGTCCGAGGGCACAGGCGCCGACGACGCGGCGGGCAGCGAAGCCGACGGCGGAGCGCCCGCCAAGGACGACGGCTCGACGACAGGGCCGGCCGATCCCGGCCCGGCCAAGCCGACCCCGGACGCCCCTGCCGAGCCCGCACCGTCGAAGCCCGCTCCCTCCGACCCGCCCGAGGAGGACCCGGACGCACCGGCCGACACCGGAGTCGTCGGCGAAGTCGTCGACGACACCGTCGAGCTGGTGGACGGGACCGTCGACGGCGTGGTGGGCGGCCTCGTCGGCGGCCTGCTCGGCACGGACTGAGACGCCGCCGCCCCGCGGCATCCGCCGCAACCGAGAAATCACCCCCGCCCCCCGCGTAGCGCCTTCCCCGTGCCCACACGCTCCTCTACAGTCTGCCGAGTCACGCTTTCTTCACATAAGGTCCACCCGGGTCGGGGCGGCCTTCGGAACGGGGAGCACGTATGAATCGCAGCAAGTACCTCGGAGCGCTCGCCGCGCTCGCACTGGCTGCCGGGGGTGTCACCGCTCAGGGCCTCGCGGCCCAGGGCGCGACCGCCGGGCTCGACGCGACCAGCGCCATCGACCCGATAGCGCCGGTGCACGACATACCGAGCTCCGTCGACAGCACGCTGGTCAACGAGACCAAGGGCTCGTGGTTCGTCGAGCTGGAGAGCGAGCCGGCGTCGTCGGGCACGGACGCCGAGACCCTGACGGCCGAGCGCCAGGACTTCCGCGCGGCCGCGAAGGACGCGGGCGTCGACTACTCGGTCCGGCGCACGTTCCACACGCTGTTCAACGGCTACTCCATCGACATGGACTCGGCCCAGCTCGGGCGGCTGCAGCGCACCAAGGGCGTCAAGGCGATCTACCCCATGACGCAGGTCGAGATCCCCGAGAATCCCGCCGGCGCCGGCAACGAGCCGGAGCTCGCGACGGCCCTCGGCATGACGGGCGCCGACATCGCGCAGAACGAGCTCGGCCTGACCGGCGCGGGCGTGAAGGTCGCCATCATGGACACGGGCGTCGACGTCGACCACCCTGACCTGGGCGGCCCCGGCTTCCCGAACAGCCGCGTGGTGACGGGCTACGACCTGGTGGGCGACGACTACGACGCCGGCTCGAGCGACCCGGCCAAGCGCGTCCCGCATCCCGACGCCGTACCGGACGACTGCTACGGCCACGGCACCCACGTGGCGGGCATCGTCGGCGCGAACGCCGAGGGCAGAGCAGGCGGGATCACGGGCGTGGCCCCGGGCGTCACCTTCGGGGCGTACCGCGTGTTCGGCTGCGAGGGCTCCACCGACTCGGACATCATGCTCGCCGCCATGGAGCGCGCCCTGGCGGACGACATGGACGTGCTGAACATGTCCATCGGCTCGGCCTACAGCTGGCCGTCGTACCCCACGGCCACCGCGAGCGACCGGCTCGTCGACCGCGGCATGGTCGTCGTCGCCTCGATCGGCAACGAGGGCGCCTCGGGCCTGTACTCGGCGGGCGCTCCCGGCCTCGGCGAGAAGGTCATCGGCGTCGCGTCGTTCGACAACACGCACGTCACCGCGCTCTCCGCCGTCGCCAACCCGTCGGGCGCGAGCGTGCCCTACCTCCCGCTGGGCAACGTCGCCGCCCCGCCCACCGAGGGCACCACCGACCCGATGGTCGACGCCGGAAAGGTCTGCCCCAGCGTCGGGATACCGCTGACGGCCGACGTCGCGGGCAAGACCGCGCTCATCGCACGCGGTTCGTGCACCTTCGAGGAGAAGTACGCGACGGCCGCTGAGGCGGGCGCCACCGCCGTCGTGATCTACAACTCCAGCCCCGGCCTGTTCTCCGGCGGCGGCGTCGTGGACCGCGGCATCCCGGGCATCGGCATCCCGCAGGCCGAGGGCAAGGCCCTCGCGGCCGAGATCGCCGCCGGCACCGAGGTGACACTCACCTGGACCGACGACGAGGTGTCCACGCCCAGCCCGACCGGCGGCCTGATCAGCTCGTTCAGCTCGTACGGCCTGTCCCCCGACCTGGCGCTCAAGCCCGACATCGGCGCCCCCGGCGGCAACATCAACTCGACGCTGCCCCTGGAGCAGGGCGGCCACGGCGTCATGTCCGGCACGTCGATGGCGTCGCCGCACGTCGCGGGCGCCGTCGCCCTGCTGCTCGAGGCGCACCCGCGCCTGCGGGCGTGGCAGGTCCGGGACGTCTTGCAGAACAGCGCCGACCCGGCCGACTGGTCCGGCGCCCCGGGAGCCGGCTACCTCGACAACGCGCACCGGCAGGGCGCGGGCATGCTCGACATCCCGGGCGCCGTGCAGGCCGGGGCCACCGTGCTGCCCGCGAAGCTCACGCTCGGGGAGAGCGACGCTCGGACCGGAACCACGACCAAGTGGGTCACGGTCCGTAACACCACCCGCAAGACAGTCACATACACCGTGTCGCACGCGCCGGCACTCGCGACGTACGGCGACACCTTCGCGCCGTCGTTCGCCGACGCCTACGCGGACGTGTCGTTCAGCCGCGAGTCGGTGACGCTCCGTCCGGGCCGCTCGGGCACGGTCGGCGTGACGGTCACCGCACCCGAGGCGACGGACGCCGACCAGCTCGTCTACGGCGGGTACGTGGTGGTCACCGCCGACGACGGCACCGCCTACTCCGTGCCGTACGCCGGCTACGCGGGCGACTACCAGGCGATCGACCCGATCACGCCGGTCATGTCGGGCGACGAGGTGGTGGCCGACCTGCCGTCGGTCGCGAGCCTCACCGCCTGCGCCGAGCTCATCGAGCTCGACTGCATCGACCCGCAGGGCACCTACGACCTGGTGCCCGACGGCGCCACGTACACGCTCGGCACCGTGAACGGCCTGCCCGACGTCCCGTACACGCTGGTCCACTTCCAGCACCAGGTGGAGAAGCTGCAGGTCACGGTGCTCGACGCCGCGACCGGCCGCCCCGTGGACCGTCGCGGCGCGTACGCCGTCGACCTGACGGGCGTGGAACGGAACGCGAGCGCCGGCGGGTTCACCGCCTATGCGTGGGACGGCTCGTACACCACGCTCCGCGGGGACACGAAGTCCGTGCGCGACGGCGACTACGTGCTCTCCCTCAAGGCGCTGAAGGCCGGCGGCGACTCTTGGAACCCGGACCACTGGGAGACCTGGACCTCCCCAACGATCACGATCGACCGCCCGTAACCCTCACCCACACCGTTGAGTGCTGGATATTTGCGCCTTCCGGGCCGTTCGAAGCGCAAATATCCAGCACTCAACGAGCGGGTGATCTTTTCGTTTTTCGTGCTTTCGGGCAGTTTTCAGCCAGTACGTTGCCCGCATGTCCGACGACGAGAGCGCGCGTCCCGCCGCTGAAGCGACCCCGGCCGAACCGAATTCAGCCGAACCGGCTTCGCCGCCCGATCCCGCCCCCGCCGCCGCGGCGGCCGAACCCGGCCCCGCCGAGCCCGGCCCTGCCGAACCCGGCCCCGCCGAGATCACGCGGCCCGAGGCTTCTCCGGCCGGCGCCTTCCCGCCCGCCGCGCCGCGGGAGCCCGCCAAGGCCGTGGCCTTCCTCAAGGCGCACGCCGTCACACTCGTGCTGGCGGTGCTGCTCGTCGCGGCGATCATCTGGGGTGCGCTCGGCGTGTCCTCGGCCAACAGCTGGGAGTCCCGCGCGGCCTCGCTCTCGGCCGACCTGGCGAGCGCCGAGGAGAGCTTCGCCGACGCCCAGGCCGCGATCGACGACCTGGAGACGGCCAAGTCGCGCGCCGAGAGCACGGCGACGGCGTGCGTCGGCGCGATCGACGACGCGGACGCGATGCTCGAGGTCGCCGCGAAGATCGACGAGAAGACCGTCGTGTACCTGGCGGGTCTCAACGACTTCATGGCCGCCCTCAACGCCGGCGACCTCGTGGCCGCCGAGACGGTCGGCACCGAGATCGACAAGCTGAGCGTCCAGATCGAGGACCTGAACAGGCAGGTCCAGGGTCACATCGACGACTACGAGGACGCCGCGGAGGGCTGCCACGTCGACAACGCGCAGGACGCCTGACCGACACGCGAACGGGCGGGCGATCTCCGTCGCCCGCCCGTTCCGTGGGATCGCATCAGCCCGGCTGAACCAGCCCGGCAGAGTCAGCCCCGCTGAATCAGCCCCGCTGAGTCAGCCCTGGTCGAGGCCCAGCAGGTCGTCCTCGGTCTCGCGGCGCACGAGCACGCGCGCAGCGCCGTCGGACACCGCGACCACCGGCGGGCGCGGCAGCATGTTGTAGTTCGACGCCATGGAGCGCCCGTAGGCGCCGGTCGCGGCGACGGCGAGCAGGTCGCCCGCGCGCACGTCGGCGGGGAGCCGCACCTCGTGCACCACGATGTCGCCGGACTCGCAGTGCTTGCCCACCACGCGCGCCAGCACGGGCTCGGCCGTCGAGGACCGGCCCACGATCTCCGCGTGGTACGCCGCCCCGTACAGGGCGGGGCGGATGTTGTCGCTCATGCCGCCGTCGACCGACACGTAGGTGCGGACGAACTCGGCGCCCGCACCGGCGGCGTCGGACACCGTGACCGGCTTGACCGTGCCGACCGTGTAGAGCGTCAGGCCCGCCGGGCCGACGATCGCCCGGCCCGGCTCGATCGAGAACCGCGGCAGGCTCGTGCCCAGGTCCTGGCACACGCCGGCCACCGACTGCGCGATGTCCTTCGCCACGCGTTCCGGGTCGAGCGCGACGTCGCCCGGCAGGTAGGCGATGCCGTAGCCGCCGCCGAGGTCGACCTCGTCGACCAGTACGCCCGCGCGCTCGGCCAGGTCGGCCCGCAGGCGTAGCACGACGCGCGCCGCGGCCTCGAAGCCATCGGGGTCGAGGATCTGGGAGCCGATGTGCGAGTGGATGCCGAGAAGCTTCAGCTCGGGGTGCTTCAGCACCTCCAGCAGCCCGTTCATCGCGGGGCTCCCGGAGTCGCCCACCGGGTTCACCGACAGCCCGAACTTCTGGTCCTCGTGGGCCGTCGCGATGTACTCGTGCCCGCCCGCGTGGACGCCGGTGGTGACGCGGACCATCACCGGCGCCACGACGCCGCGCTCGGCCGCGAGTCGCGCGACCCGCTCGATCTCGACCAGCGAGTCCACGATGATGCGGCCCACTCCGGCGTCCAGCGCCCGGAGGATCTCGGCGTCGGACTTGTTGTTGCCGTGCAGGCCGATCTCCGCGCCCGGCACCTCGGCGCGCAGCGCGACCGCGAGCTCGCCGCCCGACGCCGTGTCGACCCGCAGCCCCTCCTCGCGCGCCCAGCGCGCGACGGCGACCGTGAGCAGCGCCTTCCCGGCGTAGTACACGTCCACGCCCGTGCCGACGGCACCGAACGCCGCCTCGAACGCCGTGCGATAGGTGCGGGCGCGCATGCGGAAGTCGGCCTCGTCGAGCACGTACGCGGGCGTGCCGTGCTGGGCTGCGAGGCCGCGGATGTCGACGCCCCCGACGGCCATCGCGCCGTCCGGCAGCCGCCCGACGCCGCTCGACCAGGGCGCGCTCGTCACATCCGCTCCGGGGCGCTCACGCCCAGCAGGTCCAGGCCGTTGGCCAGGACCGTGCGGACGGCGTCGTTCAGCCACAGGCGCGCCCGGTGGGCGTCCGTGACCTCCTCGTCCGGGTACGGCGTGACGCGCAGCTTCTCGTCGTCGTTGTACCAGGCGTGGAAGTCGCCGGCGAGCGCCTCCAGGTACCGGGCGACGCGGTGCGGCTCGCGCAGCTCGGCGGCCTGCGCCACGATCCGGGGGAACTCGGTGAGGCGGCCGATCAGCGCCGTCTCCGACGCGTGCGAGAGCTGCGCCGGGTCGAACCCGTCCGCGCGGCGCACGCCGCGCTCGACGGCCTTCGCCCCGATCTGGACGGTCCGGCTGTGCGCGTACTGCACGTAGAACACCGGGTTGTCGTTGGACTGCTTGATCATGTCCTCGCCCTGCAGCTCCAGCGGCGTGTCCGCGGGGTAGCGGGCCAGGGAGTAGCGGACGGCATCCTTCCCGATCCAGTCGACCAGGTCACGCAGCTCGATGATGTTGCCGGCGCGCTTGGACAGCTTGGCCCCGCCGACGTTCACGAGCTGGCCGATCAGCACCTCGATGTTCGTCTCCGGGTCGTCCCCCGCGCAGGCCGCGATGGCCTTGAGGCGGTTGACGTACCCGTGGTGGTCGGCGCCGAGCAGGTAGATCTTGCCCGGGAACCCGCGGTCCTTCTTGGACAGGTAGTACGCGGCGTCAGAGGCGAAGTACGTGGGCTCGCCGTTCGCCCGGATCATCACGCGGTCCTTGTCGTCCGTGAAGTCCGTGGTGCGCAGCCAGACCGCGCCCTCCTTGTCGAACACGTGCCCCTGCTCGCGCAGGCGCGACACGGCCTTCTCGACGGCGCCCGAGTCGTGCAGGTCGCGCTCCGAGAACCAGACGTCGAAGTGCACGCCGAAGCCCTCCAGCACCTCGCGGATCTCCGCGAGCTGGTGCGCGTAGCCCGCCTCGCGGGCGACCGCGATCGCCTCGTCGCGCGGCAGCTCCGGCAGGTCGGGGCGGTCCGCGAGCACCTTGGCCGCGAGCTCCTTGACGTACTCGCCGCGGTAGCCGCCCTCGGGGACCTCGCCCCCCGTGGCGCGCGCCAGCACGGACTCGCCGAAGCGGTCCATCTGCGCGCCGGCGTCGTTGATGTAGTACTCGGCGGCCACCTCGGCGCCGGCCGCGCGCAGGATGCGCCCCAGCGAGTCGCCCAGCGCGGCCCAGCGGGTGTGCCCGATGTGCAGCGGGCCGGTCGGGTTGGCGCTGATGAACTCCAGGTTGATCACCTGGCCGGTCAGGGCCTTGCCCCGGCCGTACGCCGCGCCAGCCTCCACGATGGTGCGCGCCAGCTCGCCGGCCGCTGCGGCGTCGAGCGTGATGTTGAGGAAGCCCGGGCCTGCGACGCCCACGGACTTGATGCCCGGCGTCGCGCCGAGGCGTGCGGCCAGGTCGTCGGCGAGCGCGCGCGGCGTCGTGCCCGCCTTCTTCGCGAGCTGCAGGGCGACGTTCGTGGCCCAGTCTCCGTGCTCTCGCTGCCGGGGTCGCTCCACGTGGACCGACGCCGGGACGGCGTCGGCGGGCAGGGCGAGTGTGCCGTCGGCAACGGCCGCGGCGAGGGCAGCGCTCAGCGCTTCAGAGAGCTCGGAAGGTGTCACTCGACGATTCTACGGGCGCGCACCCACACGAGGCCCACGCTTTCCACAGGCCGGGAACGTGAGGTCCGACGGCGGTGGCGCGCATCGCGCTCAGCGCGCCACCGCCGTCGGGCACGATGCTCGTCACACGTATCAGTGCACGCCCCGGGCCCGTCACCTGGTAGTCTCGTTTCGGCCGATACGGTGAGCGTCAGCTCCTGGATGTCGGCCACGCGCCTGTAGCTCAGTGGATAGAGCATCTGCCTCCGGAGCAGAAGGTCGGGGGTTCGAATCCCTTCAGGCGCACCGTGTGATGACGCGAGACATCATTCATAGATGTCTCGCGTCATCGTTCATATCTGAGAGCCCGGCCATCGGCCGGGCTCTCTGCTCGTCGGGGCTGTGGGGGCCAGGGCTGGCTTGGATGTCCGCTTCCAGAACACGCCTGGGCCTGGTTCTGGGCCCATAAGCATGCGTGATGGTGTTCTGGAAGCGGACCTTCCCCGCGGCGTCAGACCGGTGCGGCTCGGCGCTGAACCGCAAGGTCGTGGTCCGCGTCCCGGGGCGAACCGTAGGTCGCGTGTCGATCCGGGCCCTGAGCGACGTGCTTCTTTCGGCTCGGCATGCGCGGCCAGCACCGGCTGCACCGCCTGATCGCCCCGCAACCTGCGGCTCGACGCCAGCCTGCGTGGCCGCCCGCCTCGACCCGCCGATATCAACGATGTCCCGACTCAGATATCAACGATGTCGTGAACCAGCACACCTTCAGGCGCACCGATGGAAACATGCCGTGACCAGCGCGAACGCTGGTCACGGCATGTTTCGTGGATGAGCGAGTTCTTTCACAGGCCCAACTGGTCGCGCATCGCATCGGCGTCGCGCAGGGCCCAGTGCTCGACGATTCGGCCGTTGCGGACGCGGACCATGTCCATGCCGAGGACTTCGTAGCGTCGGCCGGAGTCTGTGTGGGTGCCCCTGCTGGTGTACCGGTTGACGGAGGTGTCGCCGGAGACGACGTTCTGCTCGATCGTCACGGAGACGTCGTGGAACGCTCTGCCCGCGCTCATCTGCTCCCACTTCTGTCGCCAGGCGTCGCGTCCCCGGTGATCGCCTTGGGTGCCTCCCCGGTGGTCGACGACCTCAGGGTCGATCAGTTCCAGTGCGTCCTCGAGCTGGCCTTCCAGGACCTGCGCGTAGCTCTCGACGCAGCGTCGGTGAATCTCTCCCGGCTCTGCGTGCGCGGCGTCTTCTGCTCCCTGCGGCATCCGGAGTCTCCTCTGGCGGGTACGTGAGGCAGCAAGTGGGGACCACCCCGCTTGCCATGTTCGGCTACTGTAACCGGGGAAGTCCCCAGTTAACAAGGAGGGTCATGCCATCGCAGAGCGCCGGACCTGCGCCGCGTTCCGAACCCCAGCGTCGTCGCCGCGCGGATGCTCAGCGCAACTACGACCTGCTCGTGGCCGCGGCCAGCGACGTCTTCCACGACCAGGGCGTCGATGCCCCGCTTGATGACATCGCCCGCCGGGCCGGCGTCGGCAACGCCACCATGTATCGGCACTTCCGTACGCGCCGCGAACTGATCATCGCCGTCTACTCCGAGGAAGTGGCCGAGCTCAGCGCCCGGAGCCAGTCCTTACTGGCCGAGGAGCCTCCTGGCGATGCCCTCTTCGAATGGCTTCAGGATTTCATCGCACACGTGGCAGCCAAGCGGGAACTGGCGATGTCGATCACCGATGACCGCGCCGGTCAGCGCTCCGTGCTGTTCGACCGCTGGCACCACTCGATGCACACTGCCGCGTCCGCACTGCTGACCCGGGCGCAAAGCGCCGGTGCTGTCCGCGCCGACCTCAACGCATCGGAACTACTCGCCCTGGCCAACGGGATCGCCCTGACCGCCACCGGCGCCACTCAAGCAGAGCGCCTCGTCCTCCTGGTCAGACAGGGCACGGACACTCCCTCGACACCGGACGACAGCATCCGATGAAAGCGGCAACTGCTAGGTTCCGCCAACCCCGACCGATGTCTGGACTGGATGACCGGATGCCGCGGGTCATGACGTTGCCGACAGCTCGACCTGATTCTCTGCTGCCCACTCGGCGAGGTGGGCCAAGGGACCGTTGGCGAAAGACGCTCCCAACGGCGTGAGTTCGTAGACGGCGGCGTCGCGCCCCGATTCGCGTGGCGGTCTTTCGACCAGGCCGCGCGCGGCCAGACGTCTGAGGGACTCGGTCAGCACCTTGTCGCTCACCCCGGCGATGCGGTCCAAGAGGACGCTGCGGCGGGTCGGGCCCAGGCGCAGAGCAGAGACGACGACCGGGTCCCACGTGTGGTTGAGGAGTTCGACCGCGGATCGCACGTGGCAGTCCGAGATGAAGGTCTCGCAGCCCTGTTCGTTCACCAGCCGAGTCTCGCATCCCGCCCCTACCGATCGGTAGGAGCCGGTCTCCTAGCGTCTTCATGACATCTGACGAGACGAAGGAGATGCTTGTGAACATCGGGCTGCTGGGGACCGGAAACCTTGCCATGGCACTGGGGAAGGCGTGGGCGACCGCTGGGCACTCCATCGTGGTCACGGGCCGTAGCTCCGATCGCGCGAAGTTCGCCGCGGAGCAGATCGGCGCCGCGGCGAGGCCAATCGACCCGGGCCAGCTCGCAGACCAGGCCGAGGCTGTCGTTGTCGCGATCGCCTGGGGCGGGCTGGAGGAAGCGCTGAGGCTCGTCGGTGGCCCCGACGGGATGCTGTCGGGGAAGACCGTCATCGATAGCACCAACGCTGTGGACTACGCTACCGGGTGCTTGCTTCCGGAGACCGGATCGGCCGCCGAGCTGGTCGCCGATCTCGCTGCCGGCGCCCACGTGGTCAAGGCACTGCATCTGTTCGCCGGCGCATCCTGGCCCTTCACCGGCGAGGTGGGCGCCTCGCCGGTGATCGCGATCTGTGGCGACGACGCAGGCGCCCTGAATCGAACGGCGGCGCTGATCGGTGACCTCGGGGCGCGGGCCGCGGTATTGGGCGGGTTGACCGCCGCCCGGCAGGCCGAAGAAGCCGCAGGCTTCGTGATGCGTGTGGTCGCTGCTGGCGCGAACCCGCGCTTCGCGGTCCCCGACGTCGACCCGGCTCTTCTTGGCGTGAGGGCCGCGAACCAGTGAGCCCGTCATCGCACGGCTACCGGCCCGCCCCCCGTGCCGCTACTCTCCCCGTATGCCAGACGAGTCCGTGGACTTCTACCCGTCCCGCTCCCACGTCCTCACGCTCGCCCTCGCCGCCCTCGCGCTGGTGGTGCTGTGCGCGATCGCCGCGCGGATCGGCTTCGACGTCGCGCAGACCAGCGGCTCCCGGGCCGCGCTCGCCACCGTGTCCGTGAGCGCGATCGGCGTCCTCGTCTTCACCGGCCTGGGGCTCCTCGTCGTGCGCCGCCTGCTGCTCCCGACGTGGCCCGTGCTCACGCTGGACGGCGACGGCCTCGTCGACTGGCTGCCCAACCTCGGCGTCGAGCAGGTGCTCTGGTCCGAGGTCACCGGCGTCCGCGAGACCCGGCTCGCCTTCCGGCGGGTGCTCGCGGTGGACGTCGCCGACCCGAAGGCGGTGGTCGCCCGGCAGCGGACCGTGCTGCGGCGCGTGGTCGCCGCGGCGAACGCCCGCCTGGTCGGCACGCCCGTCGTGCTCAAGCCGGGCAGCATCAACTGCACGATGGCCGACCTCGACGCCGCGTTCGAGCGGTTCACCCGGCCGGACCCCGCCGTCGCGCAGGCCTGATCGGGTGCGCGGGGCCGCAGCGCACCCGTGGCGCCCACGCCCCGCACCGCCTGGGTAAACTACCTGGATCAGCCGACGACAGGCACCTGGGGACCCCATGAGCGACGATCGCTTCGACGAACCCGGCCAGGCCGATCCCGACCGCGGCTACGCCGACTTCGAGTTCGAGCGCCGGTTCTTCGTGCGCGACCTCCCGGCCGAGCTCCGGGACGCGCCGGCCTTCATCGTGCAGTCGTACTTCCTGGCCGACGCCGGGTACGCCCTCCGCGTGCGCGTCCAGGCCGGGGGCGTCGACGCCGACCTGACGGGCGAGACCGATCCCGTGGAGATCCTCCGGGCGCACCTCGGTGACATCGACTTCGCCGCCGTCACAGTGAAGGGCCCGGCCGTCGGCGGGACCCGGTACGAGGCGGAGCGCGAGCTGGACCCGAGTGTCGGCGTCGAGCTGGTCCGGCGCGGCGGGGCGCCCATCGTCAAGATCCGGTACGCGGCCTGGCTCGGCGCGGACGGCTGGTCGATCGACGTCTTCGGCGGTGCCAACCACCCGCTCGTGGTGGCCGAGTGCGAGCGCTCCGGCCCGGTCACGGGCCTGCAGATCCCGGACTTCTGCGTCACTGAGATCACCGACGACCGCCGGTTCTCCAACGAGTCGCTCGCCATCGAGCCCTACAGCGCGTGGGCGCCGGCGTTCGCCACCGAGCTCGCGAGCCACGGCCCGGTGTTCCGCCAGGACTTCGGGCCGAACACGCACCTTCGCCTCTGAAGGCGCGGGGCTCGGCGAAGGCGCGGGGCTCGGCCCGCGGGGTCAGGCCGGGAGTTTACCCGTGCCACTCGCCCTTCTCGATGACGCCCGACACGAACTCCCAGTGCCACGGCTCGTACTTGCTGCCGCCGAGCTGCGCCCACGAGGGGTTCTGCCAGCCGTAGGACGGCGCGTTGGCCCAGAGCCACGACATGATCTCGCTGCTCCCGGTCTCCTTGGTGCAGAGGTCGATGGCGAGGCCCCAGCCGTGCATGGACGTGCCCGGCGAGGCGGCGTACCACCCGCGGGAGGCCTGGAGCGCGTACTGCGTGTCGAGGGAGCGGTAGCTCGCCACGAGGCACATCTCGCGGCCGAACGACGCGCGAAACGCCTCGTTGAGCGCACTGAGCGACAGCGCGGCGTCGGGCCGCAGGTACTCCCCCGGCTGCCACAGCTCGCACAGCGAGTGGTCGGCGAGCGCGCCGTTGGTCCCCTCGACGGGAGCGTTGACATCGCAGTCGGGCAGGGGGCTGCGTTCGAGGCTCCGGCTCGCGGCCGACTCCGGCCGCGTGATCGCCTCGGCGCGCACCACCGACCCGGAGGTCTTCGGCCGCTCCACGGGCTGCGTCACGAGGTCCAGCACGTTCGGGCCCGTGTGCGGCGCCTCGACGTCGAACGGGGACTCGCTGGACTGGTCGAGGCCCTGCACGAACGGCGCCGCGATGGTCGCGGCAGCCAACGTGCCGATCACGGCCGCCCGGGAGACGATCCGCTGCCCGGCCGGCACGGACGACGTCGGCCTGGCGGGCCGGGTGATGGCCCCGGTGAGCACCTGGTCGAACGACGTGGTGCCGCGGGTCGCCGGGGCGACCGGCGTCCGGGTCACCGGGGCAACCGGCGCGGGGTTCGCCGGGACGAGCGGCCCTGGCACGTGAGCGATCGGGGCCCGGTTCACCGGGGCGTGCGGTGCCGCGGAACGCGTCGCCGGTCCCCGGGATCCCTGGGCGCGTAGCGCCTCGGCCTGCTGCTCCGCCTCACGCCGAGCGCGGCGTGTCATGGGCGCGGGCTGCAGGCTCGTCACAGCAGTGGACTCCACTGGTCCTCCGTCGTCGAGTGTCCGCGGCCCCTCGCGGTGTGGTCGAACGAGACACTAACCGGGGTCGGCGCGCCTGCCAACCCCGGCCTGTGGATCGCGCGACCTGCGCATGACGCGATCACTACCCGTTCATGCCCGCTCATCGGCGCTCCCCGGCCTCATCGGCGCTGCATCGCGTCGCGCACCTCGCCGACGAGCTCCTCCAGGATGTCCTCGAGGAACACCACGCCGAGGACCGTGCCTTCGGCGGCCTCGACCCGGGCCAGGTGCGAGCCGGACCGTTGCATGACGCGCAAGGCGTCCTCGACCTCGTCACCCGGCGCGACGGCGGCCAGCGCCCGCACGCGCCAGGCCGCGACCGGCTCGAACCGGGCCGGGCCGGTCGCGTACAGCACGTCCTTGAGGTGCAGGTACCCCACCAGCTCGTCGCCGTCCGCCCGCCGGGTCACCACGGGGAACCGGCTGAACCCGTGCCGCGACACGAGCCGTTCGACGTCGTCGGGCGTGCTGGTCTCGTCGACGGCGACCAGGTCGTCGAACGGCACCATGACGTCGCCCGCCGTGCGGTTGGAGAACTCGATGGCGCCTGTCAGGAGGCCCTGCTCGTCGCGCAGCACGCCCTCGGCCTGGGAGTGCTCCACGATGGACTGCACCTCCTCGGCGGTGAACGCCGAGGCCACCTCGTCCTTGGGCTCGATGCCCGCGAGCCGCACGGCGTGGTTCGCGATCCAGTTCAGGGCGACGATGACGGGCCGCAGCACCCGGCCGAGGAACACCAGCGGCGGCCCGAACCACATGACCGCCCGGTCCGGGCCGGCGACGGCCAGGTTCTTCGGCACCATCTCGCCGAGCACCACGTGCAGGTACACGACCAGCGACAGCGCGACGACCAGCGCGATCGGGTGGGTCAGGTCCTCGCTCACGCCCAGGCTGTGCAGCGGCCCCTCGAGGAGGTCCGCGAGCGCCGGCTCCGCCACGATGCCGAGGCCGGTGGAGCAGACCGTCACGCCGAGCTGCGCGCAGGCCAGCATGAGCGACACGTGCTCCATCGCCCACAGGACGGTGACGGCGCGCCGGTCCCCCGCCGCGGCGAGCGGCTCGATGGCGCTGCGCCGCGCCGAGATGACCGCGAACTCCGCGCCGACGAAGAACGCGTTGCCGGCGAGCAGCACCAGGCCGATGACGAGTGCGGTGGTCGTGCTCATCGGTTCCCGCCCTTCTCGCCAGGTGTCCCGCCGGACGTGACGGGCCGGACGCGCAGGCGCTCGACGCGCCGCCCGTCCATGGCCTCCACCCGCAGGGACACTGAGCCCGCCGCGTGCCCCACGGTGACCTCGTCACCGACGGCGGGCATGCGGCCCAGCTCGGCCATGACGAGGCCGCCGAGCGTCTCGTACGCGGCGCCCTCCGGGACCTCGATCCCGGTGTACTCGTCGAGCTCGTCGGGCCGCAGCATGCCCGGCACGATCCAGGACCCGTCCGCGGCACGGGCGGCGCCCGCGCGCCGGGGGTCGTGCTCGTCGGCGACGTCGCCCACCAGCTCCTCGACGACGTCCTCCAGCGTCACGACGCCGGAGGTACCGCCGTACTCGTCGACGACGACCGCCATCTGCAGCCCGAACCCACGCAGCTCAACGAGCAGCGGGCCGAGGCGCACCGTCTCGGGGACGCGCGGCGCGTCCACCATGAGGGCGGCCGCAGGCACCTCGCCGCGGCGGTCGTGCGGCACGCCCACGGCGCGCCGCAGGTGCACCAGTCCGACGACGTCGTCCCGGTCCTCCCCGATCACGGGGAACCGCGAGTGGCCGGTGCGCCGGGCGAGCGCGACGACGTCCTCCGCCGTCGCGTCCCGGTCCACCACGGACATCCGCAGGCGGTCGGTCATGACGTCGCGCGCGCTGAGCGTGTCCAGCTCGATCGAGTTGGTCAGCAGGGTGGCGACGGACTCCTGGAGCGTGCCCTCCTCGGCGGAGCGGCGGACCAGGTAGGCGAGCTCGGACGCGGAGCGCGCCCCGGACAGCTCCTCGCGCGGCTCCACGCCGATGCGCCGCAGCAGCGCGTTGGCGGAACCGTTGAGCACGGCGATCACCGGCTTGAAGGCGATGGTGAACACCCGTTGCATCGGCACCACGAGGCGCGCGGTGGCCAGGGGCGTCGAGAGCGCGAAGTTCTTGGGGATCAGCTCGCCGAACACCATGGAGAAGACGTTCACCAGCACGACGGCCAGCACGGCCGCGAGCGCCGCGGACACCGCCGTCGGCACGGAGGCGGCGCCGAACCCGGCCGACAGCAGGGAGTCCAGCGCGGGCTGGGCGGTGTAGCCCAGCAGGATCGTGGTCAGCGTGATGCCGACCTGGGCGGAGCTCAGCTCCGTGGACAGATGCCGCAGGGCGGTGCGCACACTGCGGTCCCGCATGCCCGACCTTTTCTGGCCGGGTCTGTCCCCCTCCGAGTCGTCGGAGTCGCCGATCACGGCGGGGTCGATGGTGACGAGGGAGAACTCCCCGGCCACGAAGACAGCAGTACCTGCTGTGAGGAGAACGCCGACGGCGACCATGATCCAGTCGCCGGTCATCTCGCGCTCCGGAGGGCGTTCGGGGGGTCCGGATTCTTCCAGGATCTTCGGTCGGGATATCGCTCGATCATCGTGCTACAGATCGTAGCCGGAACGCTGTGCCAGCGGCTGCGGTGGCGGGCAGGACGGACCGGGTGCAGCGGGGCGCGGAGGCGCTCCCGGTGGCACTCTCAGCCTGTCATCAGTGTCTTGTCAGGCAGATACGGGCATGATTGACCTATGTCATCTGGTATTCCCCAGCCGTCTGGGGCCCCGCAGCAGCCCGCCACGGCGTCGGCCGCAGCCTCGACCGGTCAGCAGAGCGCGACCGTGCTCGTGGTGGAGGACGAGCCGACGATCGCCACGGCGATCGCCCAGCGATTGTCCGCTGAAGGCTGGCGTGTCGAGGTCGCCCGCGACGGCCTGTCCGGCGTCGACGCCGCGTCCAGGCTCCGCCCCGACGTCGTGCTCCTCGACGTGATGCTGCCGGGCATCGACGGGCTCGAGGTCACGCGGCGCATCCAGGCCGAGCATCCCACCCCGATCCTCATGCTCACCGCGCGCGACGACGAGACCGACATGCTGGTCGGCCTGGGCGTCGGCGCGGACGACTACATGACCAAGCCGTTCTCGATGCGCGAGCTGGTAGCCCGCATCAAGGCGCTGCTGCGCCGGGTGGACCGCGCCGCGCAGGCCGCGGCCACGACGCCGGCGGACCCGCCCATGACCATGGGCGACGTGACGGTGGACCGCGCGCAGCGCCGCGTCTACCGCGGGGGCGAGGAGGTCCACCTGACCCCGACGGAGTTCGAGCTGCTCGTCATGCTCGCCGGCTCCCCCAAGACCGTGCTGACGCGCGAGCGCCTGCTCGCCGAGGTCTGGGACTGGGCGGACGCGAGCGGCACCCGCACCGTCGACTCCCACATCAAGGCGCTGCGCCGCAAGCTCGGGCCGGACCTGATCCGCACGGTGCACGGCGTCGGGTACGCGTTCGAGCCGCCCGCCAACCAGTAGCCGCCGGTGATCCGGATGAGACCGCACGTGCCCCGCGTCCCCGACGTGCGGCCGCTCGACCCGCTGCGCTCGCTCAAGATCAAGCTGGGCGTGCTGGTGGCGATCACGGTCACCGCTGCGGTGCTGATCACGTGGCTCGGTCTGCAGGCGCACCTGGGGCCGAGCCGCACCTTCCCCCTGGCGATCATCCTGTCGCTGCTGGTCACGCAGGTCCTGGCCCGCGGCATGACGTCGCCGCTGCGGGAGATCACCGAGGCCGTCGAGGCCATGGCGGACGGCGACTACACCCGCCGGGTGCGCGCGACGAGCAGCGACGAGGTGGGGCAGCTCGCGCACGCGTTCAACCGGATGGCCGAGGACCTGGCCTCGGTGGAGCAGACCCGCCGCGACCTGATCGCGAACGTGTCGCACGAGCTGCGCACGCCGGTCGCCGCGCTCCAGGCCCAGCTCGAGAACATGGTGGACGGCGTCGTGCAGCCCACCCCGGCCGCGCTCGAGCAGGCGCACGCGCAGACGGAGCGGCTGACCCGGCTCGTCACCTACCTGCTGGACCTCTCCCGGATCGAGGCGGGCGCCTCGGCCCTGAACGTCGGCAAGATCGCCGTGGGCGACTTCCTGGAGCACTGCGCCGAGGACCTCCAGATGGTCGACGCCGCGAAGGACCTCCACTACGTCGTCGACGTCACGCCCGAGGACCTCACCATCGAGGGGGACGCCGAACGCCTGCACCAGGTGGTCCTCAACCTGCTGCAGAACGCGATCCGGCACTCGCCGCAGGGCGGCGTCGTCCGCCTGGACGCCTATCCCGTGGACGGCAGCGAGGGGTCCGACGTCGTGCTCGAGGTCAGCGACGAGGGACCCGGGATCGCCGCGGCGGACCGGGAGCGGATCTTCCAGCGGTTCGTCCGCGGCACCGGGTCGAGCGGGGGGCGGAACGGACCCTCGAGCGAGACGTTCACCGACACCGCGGGGAGCACCGTGGGTAGCACCGTGGGTAGCACCGCCGGCGGCACCGTCGGGTCGAGCGGCGGCACCGGCATCGGCCTCGCCATCGTCCGGTGGGCGGTCGAGCTGCACGGCGGCCAGGTCCAGGTGGTCGACTCCCAGCGGGGGGCGACGATGCGTGTCACCCTCCCCGCGCGGGCACACCCGGCACCGGGTGTCACGACCACGCACACGGACTGAGGCCGGACGGCGGTCCGGCGCAACGGCTCGCCGTCCGGCACCCGAACTGCGGGAACGCGTCGGCGGGAAACGAAGAGCCTAGGACCGCCGGCGGTCGAAGTGTGAGACGGGGTTCCGTGATTTCGGTCACACACGCAAAGGAACTCCGGCCCACAACAATTCCCCGTAACGTCGCGTTGGCGACTTCGAGGGCCAATGTTGCCCGCGTTTTGCTCTGGGTGCGAGAACCATGACGAACCAACTTCTTTGGCGCCGTGACACGCCCCGGCGCCCGCGCGACCACACCCACCAGCGGGCGGAAAGGGCATAGGCTTGGAGGGTCCGAAAGCATTCGGGCTGTGCGCGCCGCGCCAAGGTGGCGCGCGACGAAACGCAACTGTGGTGAAGGTGGGCGATCCGCGCGTGTCAGCTAAGGCTGGTTCAGAGTCGATCAGCGTGGCGAGCTCGTCATTCGGAGCCAACGAATGGCTTGTGGACGAGCTCTACCAGCAGTATCTGAAGGACAAGAACGCGGTGGACCCCGCGTGGTGGGACTTCTTCGCCGACTACACCCCGAGCGAGAACGGCTCCACCAAGGACGGCGCTGCCGCAGCCGCCCCGACTCCTACCTCTTCGGCGCCGACCGCCTCGGCCGCTCCGGCGGCACCCGCCCCCGCGGCGCCGGCGAACGCCCCTGCTGAGACGGCGTCCCCCCCGGCGGCACCCGCCCAGCAGGCGGCCACCCCGGTGACCGGCGGCACCGCCGCCGCGGAGGCCGAGCAGCCGGTACGCGAGAAGGTCCTGCCGGCCGACCCGAAGGTCAACCCGGCCAGCCCGATCGCTACCCCGCCCAGCACGCAATACGACGACACGTTCGAGCGCCCCGTCGCCCACCCGGACGCCGTCGACGACATCCAGAAGCTGCGCGGCCCCGCCGCGCGCGTGGTCACGAACATGGAGGCCTCGCTCGAGGTCCCGACCGCCACCTCGGTGCGCGCCGTGCCCGCCAAGCTGATGGTCGACAACCGGATCGTCATCAACAACCACCTCAAGCGCGGCCGCGGCGGCAAGATCTCGTTCACGCACCTCATCGGCTTCGCGCTGGTGGAGGCGCTGGCCGACATGCCCGTCATGAACGCCCACTACGAAGAGGTTGGCGGCAAGCCGGGCGTGAACCAGCCCGCGCACGTCGGCTTCGGCCTCGCGATCGACCTGGCCAAGCCGGACGGCTCGCGCCAGCTCCTGGTGCCGAGCATCAAGAAGGCTGAGGAGCTCGACTTCGCCGAGTTCTGGGCCGCCTACGAGGAGCTGGTCCGCAAGGCCCGCGGCAACAAGCTCGCCGTGCCGGACTTCCAGGGCACCACGATCTCGCTGACCAACCCGGGCGGCATCGGCACCGTGCACTCGGTGCCGCGCCTGATGCAGGGCCAGGGCACCATCGTCGGCGTCGGCGCCATGGACTACCCGGCGGAGTTCGCCGGCGCGTCCGAGGAGCAGCTCGCCCGCATGGCCATCTCGAAGGTCATGACGGTCACGTCGACCTACGACCACCGCATCATCCAGGGCGCCCAGTCCGGCGAGTTCCTCAAGATCATCTCGAACAAGCTGCTCGGCCTGGACGGCTTCTACGACCGCGTCTTCGCGGCGCTGCGCGTCCCGTACGAGCCCGTCCGCTGGGTCCGTGACAACACGGTCGACGCCGACGTCGAGGCCGCCAAGCCGGCCAAGATCGCCGAGGTCATCCAGTCGTACCGCTCGCGCGGCCACCTCATGGCGGACACCGACCCGCTCGCCTACCGCCAGCGCAAGCACCCCGACCTGGACATCCAGAACCACGGCCTGACGCTGTGGGACCTGGATCGCACCTTCCCGACGGCCGGCTTCGGCCCCAAGCCCAAGGCGACGCTGCGCGACGTCCTCGGCCTGCTGCGCGACTCGTACTGCCGCACGATCGGCATCGAGTACATGCACATCGCCGACCCGGCCCAGCGCAAGTGGCTCCAGGAGCGCCTGGAGGCGGGCTACGCCAAGACGCCGCGCGAGGACCAGCTGCGCATCCTGCGCCGCCTGAACTCCGCCGAGGCGTTCGAGACGTTCCTGCAGACCAAGTTCGTCGGGCAGAAGCGCTTCTCGCTGGAGGGCGGCGAGTCCCTGATCCCGCTGCTGGACGCGATCCTGTCGCGGGCCGCCGAGGGCGGGCTCGACGAGGTCGGCATCGGCATGGCCCACCGTGGCCGCCTGAACGTGCTGGCGAACATCGCGGGCAAGAGCTACGGCCAGATCTTCAAGGAGTTCGAGGGCCAGCTCGACCCCAAGAGCGTCCAGGGCTCGGGCGACGTGAAGTACCACCTCGGCACCGAGGGCACGTTCACGTCGGAGTCCGGCGCCACGACGCGCGTCTACCTCGCGGCCAACCCGTCGCACCTGGAGGCCGTGGACCCGGTGCTCGAAGGCATCGTCCGCGCCAAGCAGGACCGCATCGACCTCGGCGGCGACGGGTTCTCCGTGCTGCCGATCCTCGTGCACGGCGACGCGGCGTTCGCGGGCCAGGGCGTGGTCCCCGAGGTGCTGAACCTGTCGCAGCTGCGCGGGTACCGCACCGGCGGCACCATCCACGTGGTCGTGAACAACCAGGTGGGCTTCACCACTGGTCCGACGTCGTCCCGCTCGACCACGTACGCGACGGACGTGGCCAAGGGCTACCAGGTCCCGGTCATGCACGTGAACGGCGACGACCCCGAGGCCGTCGTGCGGACCGCCGAGCTCGCCTTCGCGTTCCGCGAGCACTTCGGCCAGGACGTCATCATCGACCTCATCTGCTACCGCCGCCGCGGGCACAACGAGGGCGACGACCCGTCGATGACGCAGCCGCTCATGTACAACCTCATCGAGACCAAGCGCTCGGTGCGCAAGCTCTACACCGAGAACCTGGTCGCGCGCGGTGACATCACCGTGGACGAGGCCGAGGGCGTGCTGCAGGACTACCAGTCGCAGCTCGAGCGGGTGTTCACCGAGACCAAGTCCGGCTTCACGCCCGCCCCGCAGACGGAGCACCTCGCCGGCCTGGAGCGTCCCGAGTCCCAGCGTCAGGACGCCGGGACCATGGTGGGCTGGCAGACGGCGATCTCGCCGGAGATGCTGCAGCGCGTCGGCGACGTGCACACCACGCCGCCGGAGGGCTTCACCGTCCACCCGAAGCTCGCGCAGCTCCTCGAGAAGCGCCAGCTCATGGCGAAGGAAGGCGGCATCGACTGGGGCTTCGGCGAGCTCGCGGCCTTCGGCTCGCTGCTCGCGGAGGGCACCCCGGTGCGCCTCGCCGGCCAGGACTCGCGCCGCGGCACCTTCGTGCAGCGGCACGCGGTGCTGCACGACCGGGAGACCGGCGCCGAGTGGACGCCGCTGCTGTACCTCTCCGGCGACCAGGCCAAGTTCTGGGTCTACGACTCCTCTCTGTCGGAGTACGCGGCGCTCGGCTTCGAGTACGGCTACTCGGTGGAGCGGCCGGACGCCCTCGTGCTCTGGGAGGCTCAGTTCGGCGACTTCGTCAACGGCGCCCAGACGGTGATCGACGAGTTCATCTCGTCCGCCGAGCAGAAATGGGGCCAGTCGTCGTCGGTGGTCATGCTGCTGCCGCACGGTTACGAGGGCCAGGGCCCGGACCACTCGTCCGCCCGCATCGAGCGGTTCCTGCAGCTGTGCGCCGAGAACAACATCACGGTCGCGCAGCCGTCCACGCCGGCGTCGTACTTCCACCTGCTGCGCCGCCAGGCGTACGCCCGCCCGCGCCGTCCGATGATCGTGTTCACGCCGAAGCAGCTGCTGCGCCTCAAGGCGGCGGCGTCCTCGGTGGAGGACTTCACCTCGGACACGTTCCGCGAGGTCCTCACCGACTCGTCGGCGGACCCCGCGAAGGTGGACCGCGTGCTCCTGTGCACGGGCCGCGTGTACTACGACCTGCTCGCCGAGCGCACCAGGCGCGGCGACGAGAATGTGGCCATCGTCCGCCTGGAGCAGCTGTACCCATTCCCGGAGGCTCACCTCCGCGCGGAGATCGCCAAGTACGGCGACGCCGAGGTGGTCTGGGTGCAGGACGAGCCGCAGAACCAGGGCGCGTGGGGCTTCATCCACCTGGCCCTGCCGCTGGACGTGCCGTACGTCAAGGTCGTCTCCCGCCCGGCGTCGGCGTCCACGGCCGCCGGCACGGCGAAGGCGCACCAGGCCCAGCAGAAGACCCTCATGGAGCAGGCCTTCACCCGCTGACCCGCCGGGGCCGCGAAGTAGAGCGCCTGTCCGGTCTCGACAGGCTCGACCACCGGTGGTCCGAGCCTGTCGAGACC
>NZ_JBHUUX010000040.1:0-11900 GCF_042670845.1 Promicromonospora sp. NPDC057138
GGGTCGGTACCTCGGAATACCGACCACCTGACGTTCTGCCGACCGCCCGGGGCTCGGCGGGACGCGCCGGGATGGAGTCCAGCAAGTTCCGCGTGTAGTCGTGGTCCGGGTGGGCGAAGATCTGCTCGACCGGGCCGGACTCCACGACCCGGCCCTGGCGCAGCACAGAGACGGTGTCCGCGAGCTGGCGCACCAGGGCCAGGTCGTGCGACACGAAGACGTAGGTCAGGCCCAGCTCGGCCTGCAGGCGCACGAGCACCTCCACGATGTCGGCCTGCACCGTCACGTCGAGGGCCGACGTCGGCTCGTCGAGCACGAGGACCTCGGGGCGCAGCACGAGCGCGCGGGCGATCGCCACGCGCTGCCGCTGCCCGCCGGACAGCGCCGCGGGACGCCGCGACAGGAGGTGCTCGGCCAGGCCGACGGCGGCGAGCGCCTCCCGCACCCGGGCCGCGCGCTCGCCGCGGCCGCCGATCCGGAACCGGTCGAGCGGCTCGCGCACCAGCCGCTCGACGCGCCAGGTCGGGTCGAGCGACGTGAACGGGTTCTGGTAGACGAGCTGCAGGTGGCGCCGCAGGGTACGGAGCGCGGTGGCCGAGCGGCCGTGGACCGGATCGCCCGCGACGAGGATCTCGCCGTCGTCGGCGTCGCCGAGGCCGAGCAGGAGGCGCACCGCCGTCGTCTTGCCCGAGCCGGACTCCCCCACCAGCGCGTGCGTGGTGCCGGGCGCGACCGCGAAGGACACGTCCTGCAGGGCCGTGCGGCGGCGGCCCTCGACGGTGAACGACTTGCTGACGCCGCGCAGCTCGACCTTCGCGTCGCCCTTCGAAACCGCGTCCTTCGGCAGCGCGTCGCTCGGCGCGGCGTCACGCGGCGCGGCGGCAGCACCGGAGTCGCCGGAGTCGGCGGCACGAGCCGCGCGGCCCTCCCGCAGCGCGCGGTAGCGGTCCGGGTTGAGCGCCGGCACGTCGGCCTGGAGCTCGCGCGCGTAGCCGGAGCGGGGCGCGGCGAACACCTCCGCCGTCGGCCCCGCCTCCTGGACCGCTCCGTCCCGCAGGACGACGAGCGAGTCGGCGCGCTCGGCCGCGACGGCCAGGTCGTGCGTGATGAGCAGGAGGCCGATGCCGAGGTCGGACCGCAGCTCGGACAGCAGGTCCAGGATCCGCTTCTGGATGGTCACGTCCAGGGCCGACGTCGGCTCGTCCGCGACCAGCAGCGCCGGCCGCGGGAGCACCGCGAGCCCGATCAGGACCCGCTGCAGCATCCCGCCCGAGAGCTGGTGCGGGTAGGAGTCGTACACGCGCCGGGGGTCGTCGAGGCCCACCTGCGCGAACGTGTCCAGGATCAGCCGCCGCCGGGTCCCGGCGTCGCGCTCGCCGGTCAGCGCGGCGGCCTCCTGCGCCTGGGCGCCGATGGTCAACACCGCGTTGAGCGAGCTGCCCGGGTCCTGCGGCACGAACCCGAGCGACCGCCCGCGCAGCGGGCGGAACCGCCGCTCGGGCAGCGCAAGGACGTCGCGCCCCTCGAACTCGACCCGCCCGCGAGCCGCGCCGCCGTCGGGCAGCAGACGGAGGAGGGCACGGGCGATGGTGGACTTGCCGGACCCGGACTCGCCGATGAGCGCGAGGCTCTCGCCGCGCGCGAGCGAGAAGCCCACGCCGGAGACGACCTCGGCGGGGCCGTAGGCGACCGACAGGCCCTCGACGCGCAGCAGCGCCGGAGGCTCGTCCGCGGCGACAGCGGCGGCGGGTGCGGCGGTGGTCACGGTCATGGTGGCGCTCCAGGGGTGGCGGGTGGGAAAGGGCCAGCGGGTGGGAAAGGGCCAGCGGGTGGGAAAGGGCCAGCGGGCAAAGGAGACAGTCAGGAGGGGCGGGCGGGGTCAGTCGGTCCGGCGCAGCCAGCGGCTGACCCGGTTCACGGACAGGACCGTCGCGACCACGACCAGGGCCGGGGCGTAGACGAGCCACGGGGCCGTCGGGTAGTCCTTGCCCGACGAGACGAGCAGGCCCCAGTCGGACGCCGGGGGCGGGTCGCCGTAGCCGAGGAACGCGAGGCCGGCGATGACGAGGATCGACAGGCCGAACTGGAGCACCGCCAGCGCGAGCAGCGAGCGCGAGGCGTTGGGGAGCACGTGCCGCAGCAGGACGTGCGTGCGCGAGCCGCCCTGCAGCACCGCGGCCTCGACGAACACCGCGCGGCGGGTCTTGATCACCTCCGCCCGCATCACCCGGGCGAACACGGCCACGGCCGAGACGCCCGTCGCGATCGCCGCGTTGACCGTCTCGAACCCGAGCGCGCTGACGATCACCACCGCGAGGAGGAAGCTCGGGATCGCGAGGAGGACGTCGACGATGCGGGCCAGGACGACGTCCGCCCAGCCGCCCGCGGAGCCGGCGACCAGGCCGATCGCTCCCCCGACGACGACGCCGATCGTCACGGCCACCAGCGCGCTCGCGACCGACGAGGCCGTGCCGTGCACGACCCGGGAGAACAGGTCGCGGCCGAGGTGGTCGGTGCCGAACCAATGGTCGGCGCTCGGGCCGAGCAGCTTGTCGGCCGGGACGCCGTTCACCGGGTCCTGGCTCGCGAACACTCCCGGCAGGAGCGACCACAGCAGCACGACCAGCAGCACGGCGAACGAGAGCAGCACGGTGGGCGGAACGGCTCGCGGCCAGGCCCGGGCGGCGTCCGCCCGCCACGAGCCGACGACGGTGGCGGCGGTCATGAGACGCTCACCTGCCTCTCCAGGGTGAGGTCCGGGGTGGGGTGATCCGGCGCCTCCGGCGCGGCCTCCCGGGCGGCCGCCTCCGGCCGCACCCGCGGGTCGAGGAGCGGGTAGACAAGGTCGGCGAGCAGGTTGACGACCACGAACACGACGGCGGCGAGCGAGACGACCGCCTGCAGCACCGGCAGGTCCTGCGTGGAGACGGACCGCTGCACGAGGCTGCCGACCCCGGTCCGCCCGAAGATCGTCTCGGTGATGAGCGCGCCGCCCAGGAGCTCGCCCACGGTCAGCGCGACCACCGTCACCACCGGCAGCGACGACGGCTTGAGCAGGTGCCGCGCGAACAGCCGGGTCTGCCCGAGCCCGCGCGACCGGGCCACCGCCGCGTACTCCTGGTGCGACTCGTGGTCCAGGCCCGTGATCAGCACCTCGGCCACCTGGGCGGAGACCGGGATGCCGAGCGCGACGGCGGCGAAGAAGGTCGCCCAGGCGCTGTCGGGCTCGATGACCCGGAACAGCCCGAGCTGGAACGCGAAGACCTGGATGAGCAGCAGGCCGACCACGAAACCCGGCACCGACAGGAACAGGGACGGGAACGCCCGCAGCACCCCTTGGCCGTACCGCCGCGGCAGGGCCTGGGTGCCGTAGGCGATGGCGAAGGCCAGGACCAGGGCCACCGCCAGGGCGGACGCCGCGAGCGCCAGCGTGGAGGGCACGACCTCGGCGACCAGCCGGTCCACGGGCAGGTTCGAGCGCAGCGAGACGCCGAGGTCACCGACGACGAAGTGCGACAGCGACTGCCAGAGCTGCACGGCCACGGGCTGGTCCAGGCCGTAGTAGGCGACGATCCGCTGGATCTCCTCCTCGGTGAACCCGTTCTCGGGGTTGCGGAGCGTGTTCGTGACCGGGTCGCCGGGCAGCACGCTGATCACCACGAAGGTGAACACGTACGCCAGCAGCACGACCACCACGGCCTGGGCCAGTCGCCGGCCGGCGAATCTGAGGTAGCTCGCGTTCATGGCCGCCTCACCCCGTCAGTCCTCGAGCCACGCCGCGGCGTAGCTGGCGTAGGCGACGCCGTTGTAGGTGACGTCGTGCAGCTTCGGGTTCTGCACGTAGATGCGCTGCACGATCTGGGTCAGCGGCGCGAAGTAGGCCTGGTCCAGGAGGTACGCCTGGAGCTCGTCGACCGCCTTCGCGCGCTCGTCCAGGTCGGTCGCCCGGGCGACGGCGTCGCGCAGCTTGTTGGTCTTCGGGTCGCTCTCGCCCAGGCCGAACCAGTCCTCGCCGTTGTCGGCGTCGGTGAGGATGCTCGCCACCGTGCCGACGTCGATGAAGCTGCGCGTGACCTCGTAGTTGGACAGCGCCGTGTTGTTCGAGACGCGTTCGCCGAACGTGACGACGTCGTAGGCCTGGATGTCGACGTCGAAGCCGAGCTTGCCGAGCTGCTGGGCCACGAGCTCGTCGATCGCCTTCGACGTGGCCAGGTACGGGTTGGGGTAGAGCGTGAGCTCGAGCCGTTCGCCGTCCTTGGTGCGGACGCCGTCGGCGCCCTCGGTCCAGCCCGCCTCGTCCAGCAGGGCGGCGGCCTGCTCGGGGTCATAGGCGAACTCGCCGGAGTGGTCGGTGGCCTCGGGGACGTTGCTCTGGATCACCGACTTCGCCGGGGACCAGTCCTCGGTGTAGACGGTCGAGAGGATCTCGTCGCGGTCGATGCCGTGCTGGAAGGCCCGGCGGACCTTCACGTCGTCGAACGGGGCCACCCGGGTGTTGAGCCGGTAGCCGTTGACGAAGCCGAGGTAGCGCGGCACGGCGACCACGAAGCCCTGGTCCTTGAAGGAGTCGAGCTCCTGCGGCGTGGCGTTGTAGGCGACGTCGGCCTGGCCGGACTGGACGGCGCCCGTGCGGGTCGCGGACTCGGCGACGAGCTTGTACGTGATCGAGTCGAGGTAGGCGGGACCGGTGTGGCCCGTGGCCTCGGGGCCCCAGTCGTAGTCCGCGCGCTTGGTGAGGACCACGCTGTCGCCCTCCTTCCAGGAGTCGACGACGAACGGGCCCGAGCCGAGGTCGTTGGACAGGTCGGCCTGCTCCTCGGCCGGCAGCGCGAGCGTCTTCGGCGAGATGAGGATCGAGCCGTGGTAGCCGAGGGTCGGGACGAACCCGAGGGTCGGGGCCTTGAAGTGCACCTTCACGGTGGTGGCGTCCACGGCCTCGGCGTGGTCGTACGTCTTGGGGAACAGGCCGACGGGGCTGATGCCGTCGTCGGGCCTGCCGAACGCCCACACGTCGAGGTTCGCGACGACGGCGGCGGCGTCGAGCGGGCTGCCGTCCGAGAAGGTCACGCCGTCCTTGAGGTGGAGCGTGAACTCGGTGGCGTCGTCGTTCTGCTCCCAGCTCTCGGCGACCCATGGGCTGACCTCGCCCTGCTCGTCGACGTAGACCAGCTTGTCCGCGACGTGGTTCCAGATGTGGCCCTGGAAGCTGGAGATCGAGCTGTTGTTCGGGACCCAGGTGTCGCCGAGGGAGTCGATGAGGAAGACGATGTCGCCGCCCTCCCGCGGTTCGCCGGTGCCTCCGCCCGACGCCGCCGGGCCGCCGGCCGCGCAGGCCGTCGCGAGCACGAGGGTGGCGAGGGCGCCGACGGCGGACTGGATAGCCCGGCGCGGACGCCCGGCCCAGTGGCCGGCACGCGTTGTGGTCATCGGTGTCTCCTTCAGGTGGGGTCTGGCAACTGGCGCGGACGGTAGCGAGCGGATCGCTCAGGTCCAGGGCTCAGGCCGGACTTCTCACACTATGAGACGCCATTCTGAGACACGCCGTCGCCGGCCCCGGCGGGCCGGGCGAGGAACCCACCCGGCGCGAGGATCCCGCCCGGGTCGAGGACCGCCTTGATCGCGCGCTGGAGGGCGAGCTGCTCGGACCCGAGCTCGTCCTCGAGCCAGGGGCGCTTCGCCGAGCCGACGCCGTGCTCCCCGCTGATCGTGCCGCCGTGCGCCAGCGCGGCGCGGACCAGGGCGTCGGCCGCCTCGTGGAGGCGGGCCGGCGGCACCGTCTCGCCGGCCAAGCGCGGCACGCTCAGGCCCGGGTGCAGGTTGCCGTCCCCGGCGTGCGCCACGGCGCTCACCTCGACGTCGAACCGGCGGCCGATCTCCTCGATCTCCTCCAGCACGGGCACCAGCGCCGAGCGCGGCACCGCCACGTCCTCGCCGACGGACCACAGGTCGTCGCGCCGGCCGCGCCCCGTGCGCCGCAGCTCGTAGTAGCGCGCGCCCTCGGCGTCGTCGAGCACCTGGGCGTGCAGGCCCGCGGCCGACAGCGCGTCGGCGAGCGCCGCGATCTCGGCGTCGGCGCCGGGCCCGTCCGTGCGCACGAGCACCAGGCCGCCGCCGTGCCGCCGCACGAGGTCGGTGCCGCTGTGCGCGTCGATGTTCGCGAGCGTCGCCCCGTTCAGCAGCTCGACGGTCGACGGGCGCACGCCCGAGCCGGTCACGACGCCGACGGCGCGCCCGGCGTCGGGCAGGCTGGGTACCGACACCACGAGCGTGCGCACCACCGTCGGCGCGGGCAGGAGCCGCAGCGTCGCGCCGACGACGATCCCCAGCGTCCCCTCGCTGCCCACGATCAGGCTCACCAGGTCGTAGCCGGCGACGCCCTTGACGCTGCGGTGCCCGGTGCGCAGCAGCGTGCCGTCCGCCAGCACGACGTCCAGCGCCAGCACCGACTCGCGCGTCACGCCGTACTTGACGCAGCGCAGCCCGCCCGCGTTCGTCGCGATGTTGCCGCCGATGGTGGAGGTCTGCGACGACGCCGGGTCCGGCGCGTACATGAGGCCGTGCTCGCGCGCGGCGACGTCGACGTGGTCGGTGATGGCGCCGGGTCCGACGACGGCGACCTGGTCGTCCGGGTCGATCCGGATCCCGCCCAGGCCCTCGGTGGACAGGACGATCCCCCCGGCGGGCGCCGTCGCGCCGCCCGAGAGGCCGGTGCCCGCGCCGCGCGCCACGAGCGGCACGCGGTGCGCGCCGGCGATCCTCGCGACGGCCTGCACCTGCTCGACGCTGCGCGGGACGACGACGGCGGCCGGGGGCCGGGCGGCGCGCAGGCCGGTGGTGTCGGAGCGGTAGGGCTCCACGTCGTCGGGGGCCGTGAGCACGTCGGCCGGGGCGAGGTGCTCGCGCAGGGCGGTGACCAGCTCGGACGTGGTTGCTGGGTGGGCGGCGGACGCCGAGTCCTCGGCGGGCTGCGTGGTTGTCGACATGACGCGGTTCTACGAGCCGCATCCCGGCGAGTCAACGGTCCGCTGCCGCGTCTCGAATCCTGGGCGGCAGGCCGGGGCGAGGTGTCCAGGGACTGAGAAGTTCCGCCCAGGCCATGGTGTCCGGGGCCGCGTGCCTTATACCTGCACGCCGTACCCGCCCTTCCTGCCCGCCCTTCGTACCCGGCCCGCAGCACCCGGCCCGCCGGACCGGCCGCATCCCGAGGAGTCGACATGACGCTGACCGAACCGACAGTCCCCCACTCGCCGGCGCAGCCGGTCCCCCTGGTCCCGTCCGAGCTCGCGCGGGGGCTGACGGTCCCGCACGGCTTCGGCGACCAGAGCCTGCTGTCGCCGCGCCCCGACGCGATCCGGCTGCTCGGCGGCATCCCCGACCCGTCGGCGCTGCCGCTGGACGAGCTGCGCGAGGTGCTCGGCGAGGTCTGGGACGACGGCGGGGCCGCCGCGTCCCTGCAGTACTCGGGCTCGCACGGGTTCGAGGGGCTGCGCGGCTGGATCGCCGAGCGCGAGGGCGTCGACCCGCGCCGGATCCTGATCACCAACGGGGGCATGCACGGCCTGTCCCTGACGGTCCAGGCGCTCGTCGAGCGCGGCGGCGTCGTCGCCGTGGACAACCCCGCCTACCCCCTGTTCCTGCGCACCCTGGAGCTGGTCGGGGCCGGCACGCTGCCGGTGCCGGTCGAGGCGGACGGGCTCGACGTCGAGCACCTGGCCCGGCGGCTGGCCGACGGCGCGCGCATCGCCGCCGTCTACACGGTGCCGGACTTCCACAACCCGTCGCAGGGCACGCTGTCGGCGGCCAAGCGGGCGGCGCTCGTCGAGCTCGCGGAACGGTACGGCTTCGTCGTGATCGCCGACGACCCGTACCGGGAGCTGCGCTTCGCGGGCGAGGACCAGGGGCGGCGCGTGTTCTTCGACTCCGCGCACGTGGTGCACGTCAACACGTTCACCAAGACGCTCGGGCCGGGCCTGCGCCTGGGCTGGCTCGTGCTGCCGGACCACCTGGTCGACACCGTGCTGCGGCTGCGCAACCGGCAGGACTCGCACTCCTCGACGTTCGTCCAGACGCTCGTCCAGCACCTGCTGGTCAGCCGCCCCGGCTGGTTCGACGCGACGCTCGCGCGGGCGCGCGAGCTGTACCGGCACCGCGCGGAGGTGCTCGTCGCCGAGCTGCGCACCCAGCTCCCCGGGCGGCTGACGATCAAGCCGCCCGAGGGCGGCTTCTTCCTCTGGCCGCGCCTGACGGACGACGCCGTCGACCCCCGCGAGCTGCACGCCCGCGCCGCAGCCGGGGGCGTCGACTACCAGCCGGGCGAGTTCTTCGCGACGGGCCCCGGCACGGACTCGGTGCGCCGCCTGCGGCTCGCCTACGGCGACCGGACCGACGACGAGCTGCGCACCGCCGTCGGCCGGCTGGCGAAGGCCTTCGGGTGAGCCGCAGCCCCGGGGGGGGCGGTCCGGATAGTGAGAAGTCCCGGCCGGATCCTGGTCATCTGCCCGCACGCGACCTATACCTCCCCACGGCCACCCGCCCGCCGCGCGACCACCACGCCCACCACGCTGCGAGGAGCTTTCCCATGACCGCACACCCCGAAGAGAACACCGACCTGTCCGCCCTGGAGGACCTCTTGGCCCAGCAGGACGAGCCCCAGCTCAGCCCCGACGAGTTCAAGGCGGTGTTCCGGAGCCACCCGGCCGGCGTCGCCGTCGTCGCGCTCCGGCACGAGGACCGGCCCGTCGGGTTCACCGCGACGTCCGTCATCTCGGTGTCCGCGGCGCCGCCGCTGCTGGCGTTCTCGCTCGCCGCCACGTCGTCGTCCTGGCCGGCCGTCTCCCGGGCCCGGACGCTGGCCGTCAGCTTCCTGGCCGACCACCAGGACGACGTCTCGGCCCGGTTCGCCACCAGCGGCATCGACCGGTTCGCCGACGGCGGCTGGACGCCCCTGCCCACGGGCGAGCCCGTGATCGACGGCGCCGTGTCGTGGTTCCGGGCGCGCGTGGTCCAGCGGACGCCGGTGGGCGACAGCTACCTGGTGTCGCTGCGGGCGCTGGAGTCCAACGTCAAGGCCGGTCGGGCGGACGGCCGGGCCGCATCGCCGCTGGTCTACCAGGACCGGACCTACCACCGGATCGGCGACGACACCGCGATCTGAGAACTGCCAGCTCCCCTGCGACCTCGGAGGACCCGTTGCCCGCACCACTGCCCTCTTCGCCCTACTCCTCGCCCTTCTTCGTGGGCCTCGACGCCGACGGCGCCGGCGCCCACCCGGCGTCCGCCACCATCGTGGGCCTCGCAGGCGCGGACCTCGTGTCCGGCGCGCGGCTGGCCCGCGCGGTCCGGCAGGCCGAGCACGCAGGCCTCACCTTCGTCTCGTTCGCCGACGCCCTGCTGCCGGTGGTCGCCGGCTCGCCGGCGTCGGCCCGGCTGGATGCCGTGACGCGGGCCGCGTTCGTCTCCCGCACGACGACGGCGATCGGCCTCGTGCCGCAGGTCCCGACCACCTACCCCGAGCCGTTCCACGTGGCGGCCCAGCTCGCGTCGCTGGACATCGCGGCGGCCGGGCGTGGCGGCTGGATCCCGTCGGTGACCCGCGACGCCGTCACCGCCGACGCCTACGGCCGCCCCGCCGTCGGCGACGTGGAACGCGAGGCGCGCGACGTCGTGCAGGTGGTGCGCGACCTGTGGGACTCGTGGGAGGACGACGCGGTGGTGCGCGACGTCGCCACCGGCCGGTACATCGACCGCGACCGCGTGCACTACGCGGACTTCGTGGGCGCGAGCTTCTCCGTCAAAGGGCCGCTCATCACGCCCCGGCCGCCGCAGGGGCAGCTCGTGGTGCTCGCGGCGGACGGCGACGTCGCGCCCGCCATCGAGCGCTCGGGCCTGGGGCAGGTGGGCGAGGCCGAGCAGCTCGTGGACGTGGCGCTGGTCGGCGGTTCGGACGTCGCCTCCGTGCGAGACGCCGCGGCTGCCGCGCGCGAGCGCTCCCCGCTGGCGGGTGTCGACCTCGAGGTGGTGCTCGACGCCGAGGGACGCACCGGCGCGGACCGGCTCGCCGAGCTGGACGCCTCGACGCCCCGAGGCGCCCGGTCGCCGTGGGGCACCGGAGCGCTGCGCTACGTGGGCGACGCCGCCGGGCTCGTCGCGCTGCTCACCGAGCTCGCCACGCCCGGTCCCGACGGGCGACGACCGGTCGACGGTGTTCGGCTGCTGCCCGCCGTGCTCGACGTCGACCTGCCCGCGCTCGCGCGCGACGTCCTGCCCGCCCTGCGCGCGGCCCGCCTCGTCGCGGCGCCCCGGCCGGGCGCCACGCTGCGCGAGTCCCTGGGGCTGCCGCGTCCCGCCAACCGCTACGACGTGCGCGTGCCGGCCGGCGCGCCGAGCGCCTGAGGAGAACCGCCATGACACGTCCTGTTACCCACCCCAACCTCCCTGTAACCCGCCCCGACCACCCCAGCCGGCCCGACGCCCAGGTGCACTTCGGCGTGTTCTTCCAGGGGGTCAACCACACCACCATCTGGTCCGACCCCGAGTCGGGCTCGCAGACCGACTTCGCCACCTTCGAGCGCGTGATCCGCACGGCCGAGCGCGGCCTGTTCGACGCGTTCTTCCTCGGCGAGGGCCTGCGGCTGCGCGAGACGCGGGGCGCCCTGCACGACCTCGACGTCGTCGGCCGCCCGGACGCCATCACGCAGCTCGCGGCGCTGGCCGCGATCACCACGCACATCGGCCTGGTCGCCACGCAGAACACCACGTACAACGACCCGGCCGACCTGGCCCGCCGCCTGCAGAGCCTGGACGTGCTCTCGGGCGGGCGCGCCGCGTGGAACGTCGTGACCACGGACAACGCGTGGACCGGGGCGAACTTCCGCCGCGGCGGCTACCTCGACCACGCGCTGCGCTACGAGCGGGCGCAGGGACAGCTCGACGTCGCCCGGCAGATCTGGGACGCGTTCCCGGATGCCGCCGACGGCGCCGGTTCGGGCTCGCCCGGGGGCACGGACGCCGCCGTCGCGCACGTCTCGGAGCACAGCGCCCTGTTCGACGTCGAGCTCGACCCGACCACGCCGCGCAGCCCGCAGGGCCACCCCGTGATCTTCCAGGCCGGGGACTCCCCGCAGGGCCGGGACTTCGCGGCGGCCAACGCCGACGTCATCTTCTCGCGGCACGGGGCGGTGCTGGCCGACGCGCTCGAGTTCGCCGCGGACGTCCGGCGTCGGGCCGTGGCGGCGGGCCGGCCGGAGGACGACCTCAAGATCTTCCCCGGCACCGGCATCATCGTCGGCGATACGCCCGCCGAGGCCGAGGAGAAGGCCCGCTGGGTGCGCTGGAACCAGGTCACGCCGGCCACGGCGCTCTCGATAGTCGGCAACATCTGGGGCGAGGACCTGTCGGGCTACGACCCCGACGGCCCGCTGCCCGCGCACGACCCGGTGGTGGAGGAGCTGGGCGGCGAGCGCGGGTCGGCCACCACGGGAGCACGGACCCGCGAGGTCGCCGCGCAGTGGCGGGCGCTGGCCGAGGCCGAGCACCTGTCGATCCGCGAGCTGGTCGTCCGTAACAGCAGCGAGCGCGGCTTCGAGGGCACGCCGGCCGCGGTGGCGGAGGACCTGATCCGGTGGGTCCGCACCGGCGCCGTCGACGGGTTCAACATCAGCCCGTGGATCGTGCCGTCGGGCCTGGACGACATCGTCGACAAGGTGGTCCCCGAGCTGCAAGACCGCGGCGCGTACCCGACGTCGTACGCGGGCACCACCCTGCGCGACCACCTCGGCCTACGGGCGCCGCTCCCCCACCGCGCGACCGTCGGAGCGGCGTAGGGGGCTTCCGCGTTCGTTGGGGGGGGGGTTGGGGACCCAGGGGGGGCGCAACGAGCCACACCGAAGGCCGGAACCCCC
>NZ_JBHUUX010000040.1:11910-31924 GCF_042670845.1 Promicromonospora sp. NPDC057138
GTGGCGGGGGGGGGGGGGGCTCCCGCGTTTGTGGGTCTTGCTGGTCTACACCGGGTTCCCCACACCCCCCACCAACGGAAGGCCTGACCAGGCGGCTACAGGCGCTTCTCGAAGCAGATGCTCGACTCCGCCGGGTACGGCGGGTAGGGGTCGATGCGGGTCCAGCCCTCGCGCTCGTAGAGCGCCACCGCCTCGGGCTGCCGGATGCCGGTCTGCAGGCGGAGCACGTCGATCCCCCGGTCCAGCGCGGAGCGTTCGACGGCGGCCAGCACGCCCGCCGCCAGCCCCCGGCGGCGGTGGGTCGGGCGGACGAACATCCGCTTGACCTCGTGGATCACGGCGGGGTGGGCGGCGGTCCCGCCGAGCCGGCGCAGCGATCCGGTCGCCACCGCCTGATCGCCGTCCAGGGCGATCCAGGTCACCAGGATCTCCTCCGCCGTCGGCACGGTGCTCAGCTCGCCAGGACCTGCCGGGGCGAACAGGCGGGCGCGCTGCTCCCACAGGTCGGCGTAGCGCGGGGCGAGATCGCTGGTCATGGCCTCGCGCAGCGCGACGGCGCGGGGGTCGTCCCACGTGGTGGCGACCCAGGTCGGGTCCGAGACGATCACCGACACGGCGGTGCTCCTTCCAGTGTTCGGCCAGCGATCCGTTTGGGACCCGCCCCGGGCGCGGGCTCAGAACGCGCGCAGGTTCGCCCGCAGGCCGCCGTCGGCCCACTCCGTGCGGAGGATGCCGCGGCGGCGCAGGATCGGGACCAGCTCGTCGAGCGTGCGGTGCACGGTGACGGGGTGCAGGTCGCCCCACAGCAGGACGCCGTCGTTGCCCCACTCGCCGAGCTCCTCGATCAGGTCGGCGAGCTCGCCGGCCGTGCCGACCCAGCCGGAGCGGTCCGCGATGCGTCCCAGCCGGGCGAGCCCGCCCAGGAGCACGCGCAGCGGCGTGGTGGCCAGGTCGTGGTCGGCGACCAGACGCCGGATCGACCCGTGCGAGATGTGGTCGCCGAACAGCCCCGTGGGCAGCGGCTTGTCCAGGTCGAGCGCCGTGAGGTCGGTCTCCAGGTCGCTCGACTGCTGCTCGGCGATCCGCAGCAGCGTCGCGTCGTCCGGGTTCGCCGACGCCGCGACCAGCCGGTCGGCCTCCTGCGGGCTCGACACGAGCACCGGCTTGATCGCGAACAGCACCTTGACGTCGTCGAGCGCCCGGCCGGCGGCGCGCGCCGCGGCGTGCACCTTGGCGCGGTAGTCGCGCACGCTCCGCTCAGTCAGCGGCGCAAGCGCGAGCTGGACGTCGCTGTTCGCCCCCGCGAAGGCCATCCCGCGGCCCGACCCGCCGGGCGAGACGATCACCGGCTCGCCGTCGGCGTCGCGGAACGGGAGCGCGTTGAGCGGGCCGTCGAACGCGAAGTGCTCGCCGCGGTGCCGCACCGGGCGCAGCAGGCGCCCGTCGGCATACCGGCCCCCGGTCCCGCCGGAACCCGGGTCGGCGATCAGCGCACCGTTGTCCCAGGACCGCCACAGCGAGCGGACGCCGTCCAGCCACTCCTCGGCGCGGTCGTACGCGGGGTCGTGCCCCAGCGGCGGCGCGTCCGAGAAGTGGCGCGCGCTGCCCGTGTCGGTCACGAGGTTGAGCCCGAACCGCCCGCCCGACAGGTGCTGCAGCGTCGCGAGCTGGCGCGCCCCCGTGTAGGGCAGGACGGCGGCCGGGTTGACCGTCGGCACGACCCCGAGGTGCCGCGTGGCGGCGAACAGGTACGGGGCCAGCAGCAGCGGGTCGTGCTTGGGGCCGCCGAAGGCCTGCCGCACGCGCAGATCGATGGTCTCGGGGCTGCCGAGCGAGGGCGCGTCCTCGATGATCAGCAGGTCGACGCCCGCCTGCTCCAGCGCGCGGGCGGACTCGACATAGAGGTCGGGCCGGGTCCAGTCGTAGTTCCAGTCCAGGTAGTCGTGGCCCCAGCCGTGCGGCCCGAAGCCGCGGGCCAGGAACCAGCCCAGGTGCTGCTGGCGGGTCATGGTGTCTCCTCGGGATCGATGTCGGCGGGCGCCCGGACGGCTGCCGCGAGTCCCCGTTCGAGGTCGGCGATCAGGTCGGGCAGGTCCTCGACGCCGATCGACAGCCGCAGGGTGCCCGGGTGGACGCCCCCGGCGGCCTGCTCGGCGGGGGTGCGCAGCACGTGGCTCGTGGTCGGCGGGTGCAGCACGAGCGAGCGCACGTCGCCGATGTGCGTCATGTGCGTCACGACCTCGACCGTCTCGACGAACGCGCGGGCCGCGGGTGCGCCGCCGTGCAGGGTGAAGGTGAAGACGGAGCCCTGACCGTCCGGCAGGTAGCGCTTGGCCAGGGCGTACGACGGGCTGGAGTCCAGCCCGCAGTAGTCCACCGAGGCCACTTCGGGCCGGAACGCCAGCCACCGCGCGACCTCCAGCGCCGTGGCGCTCTGCCGCGCCACCCGCAGCGACAGGGTCTCGATCCCCTGACCCACGAGGAACGCGTTCAGCGGGGACGGCGTGGGGCCGAACCGCGGCGCCACGGTCTCGCGCAGGTACGCCAGGCGCGCCCGCCCGCCGTGCCGCTGGGGCACGCTCGGCCCGCCCGTGCGCGACGGCGCAACCAGGTGCGGGTACAGCCCGCCCGAAGCGGCCGGGTCGAACGTCCCGGAGTCGACGACGACGCCGCCCAGCACCGACCCGTGGCCCGCCAGGAACTTGCTGGCGGAGTGCACCACGACGTCGGCCCCGTGCTCGATCGGGCGCAGCAGGTAGGGCGTGGCGAGCGTGTTGTCGACGACGAGCGCCAGCCCGTGGGCGTGCGCGACGTCGGCCACGGCGGCGAGGTCGGGCAGGTCGTTGCGCGCGTTCGGGATCGACTCGAGGAACAGCACCCGGGTCTCGGGTCGGATCGCGCGCTCCCAGGCGGCCGGGTCGGCGGCGGCGTCGACGAAGTCGGCCTCGATGCCCAGCCGGGGCAGGTTCTCCAGGAGCAGCCCGCGCGTGCCCTCGTACAGGCTGGCGGCGGCGAGCACGCGCTGGCCGGCCGAGACCAGGCCGAGCAGCGCGAGGGTGACCGCCGCCTGGCCGCTGGCCACGAACAGCGCGTCCGCACCGCCTTCGAGCGCGGCGATCCGGCGCTCGACCGCGGCGGTGGTCGGGTTGCCGGTGCGGGTGTAGGCGTAGCCCTCGCCCGCGCCGAAGTGGCCGCCGGCCTGCTCCCACTCCTCGAACTCGAACCCGGCGGTCAGGTAGACCGGCGTGGCGCGCGGGGTCACGCGGCCGGGCGCGGGGGCGCCGGACGCACCGGCGTCGCGCCCGGCGTCCCCGTGCACCTGCCGGGTGGCGAACCCCGTCATGGCGCGGCGCTCGGTGCGGTGCTCGGCTCGGCCTCGGTCGCGGGCAGCCCGGCCTCCTTCCAGGCCGGGAACCCGCCGTCGACGTGCGAGACGTCGGTGTAGCCGCGCGCGGCGAGCGCCTCGGCGACCGGGCCGGAGCCGTTGACCGAGCCGCACACGATCACGACGGGTGTGTCGAGGGTGATCGCCGGGTTCTCGGACGGCCCGAACAGCGCGTCGAGGTTGTCGCGGTCGGCGAGCGTGGCGCCGGGGATCTCCCCGGACGACGCCCGGCCGGCGGCCGAGCGGACGTCGATCAGCAGGGCGCCGCCGGCGACCTTGGCGCCCGCTTCGTCGGGCGTCCGGAGCTCGGGAGTGGTCATGGATGTTCTCCTCAGGGTGGGTTCTTCGTGATGGACGTGCGTGTGCCGGACGGCGCGGGCCGGTCAGGCGCTCAGGAGCCGGCCGGTGGGGAGCGACCGTGGCGCCGCCTCGGCGTCGGGCAGCCCGAGCGAGGCGCGCAGCGTCCGGGCGGTCCGCTCGGTGCGGAACAGGCCCGCGCGCTGGAGGGCCGGTACGAGGTGGCCGGTGATCGCGTCGAGGTCCGAGCTGAGCGAGGCCGGGCGCAGCAGGAATCCGTCGGCGGCGCCGGCGGCGGCCCAGTCGGCCAGGAGGACGGCCAGCTCGTCCGGCGTGTCCGCGACGACGAACGCGCCCCGCCCGGGCTCCGTGCCCTCCAGCGCCTCGACGAGCTCCAGCCGCGCCCGGGCACTGGCCCGCTCGGCCGCGAGCACGACGTAGACCTCGGCGAGCACGCGCACCTCCTCGGGGTCGCGCCCGGCGGCCAGGGCCGAGTCCCGCACGAGCCGCCGCAGCCGGACCGCGTGCGCGGCGTCGGTCACGGCGATCCGCACGACGTCCGCGGTGCGCCCGGCCAGCGCGGCACTCGCGGCGGAGCGCACCCGCACGACGACGGGCGGGCGGGTCGGGGCCAACGACCCGCCGCCGTCGGCCTGGCGGCCGCGGATGGCGAAGCGGATCCCGTCGTGGTCCACGCGGAACCGGCCCTCGGCGTCGAGCTCGACGGCGCCCGACCCGGTGCCGGGGCGGCCCGTCCAGACCCGGTTCACCGACTGGATGCCCAGCTCGACCCGGGAGGACCACGCCTCGTCGGGCTCGGGGACCGCCGTCTGCCGGACGGCCTGCCAGCCCGCCCGGCCGCTGCTCGCGCGGTCCACGCTGCTGAGGGCGACGGCGGCGTGGGCCGCCTCGACGTGCACCGTGTCGACGGCGGCGACCAGCCCGACGCCCGCCGTGACCCGGGCGGCGCGGGCCGCGGCGACGACGGTGTCGAGCCGGCCGGTCACCTGGCCGCGCCCCGGGTGCAGCAGGAAGTCCTCGTCGAGGGTGACGAGGTCGAGCAGGCCGCGGTCGGCGGCCCGGACGAGCTGGAGGAACCGCTCGCCGTCGAAGGGGCGGGGCGGGATCGGGCCGCGGGCGCGGTGGGCGCCCGGCCGGGCCCCGGCCGAGGTGAGGTCCACGCCGAGCACGACGGGACGGGACGACGGGGCGGACGAGAAGGACAGGGGCTGCGGCGGGTACGGCACGGCGGGGCTCCGTTCGAGCGGCGGCTGCGTGACCACTCGCGGAGGACCCGGCCGGCGGCGCACGACTGTGCACGACGGCGGTTGCTGGGTCACCCGGGAGCGGGGCTGCCGGAGGGCAGGCGAGGGACGTCCGGTCAGGACGTGAGGGCCTGGTACGGCCGGGGCTCGGCGCGGTACGCCGAGAGGAGGTCTACGCGGCGGGCCGGCGGTGGCCGGTCAGCGCGTCGGTGCTGCCACTGTCAGCGACAGGAACGGAGGCAACACATGCTCTCGCGCGGGGCGGCACAGGCCCGGGCGCGAGCGTTCCAGGACGGCAGGGGCACGTGGACGGCGGGGGCAGCGCTCCGGGTCATCGTCGTTCTCCTCACCTGCTCGCCCTTCGGCGAGCGACGCGTGTTGTCATCCGCCGACGGCGGTGGACCTGGTCCTCACCCGGGGCACCCACCCGCGCGGGGGGTTGCCGTCCGACCAGCCGGGGCTTCGCGTCGGAACTCATGACCTGTCGAGACTTACTACACCTTTCCGGTCGGATTAGTGCTGTTTGCTTCGATGCCAGAGAAGATACGAATAGAACTCATCGGAGTCAACGATCTGTCCCCAGATCTCACATGCCGGGACCAGCACTCGCGGTCGGGCCTGGTCGCGAGATGCGGCCGGCCCTGACTTCGGTCCTTCGCACTGGCACCTTGTGACTTCGGTCCTTTGCTTCGAGATCGGTCGGTTGATTGACCGATCTCGAAGCAAAGGACCGAAGTCACAGAGCCTCCCGTGCAACTGACCGAACTCGTGCGCCGATGCGACCAGCAGCCGGCCCGGCAGCTCGGCAGTATGGCAGCTCGGCTCAGGCGACGAGCAGCTCCACCTGCGCGAGCACGCCACCGTCGCCGAGCTCCAGCCGGAGCCCCGTGAGCGGTACGGGCTCGTCCAGCACGAACGGTCGCAGCTGGCCCGGCCAGGGCCACTCCTCGCCGGAGCGCTCGTCCAGCACGCGCCCGTCGTCCGCGACCAGGCGCCAGGCCGACGGCGGCCGGCCATCCACACCCGCGCCAACGCCCACACCCGCAGCTGACCCTTCCGCTGCCGACGACGTCAAGGTGTAGCCGCGCAGCACCGCGCCCTCGGAGACCTCGCCTGTCGGCCGCCACTCGAGCGTTCCCGCCACCTCGACCGACGTCGTCAGGTCCCCGTCCGTCAGGTGCGGACGCGGGCCGTCCGCAGCGCGCCAGCCGCCGTCGGCCCGCTGCCACAACCCGGCGGGCGCCGCACCAGCACCAGCACCCAGCTGCTCGCCCGACCTCGACGCCGCCGGCACGCCCCAGCGCGTCGGTGTTGCAGAGAGCGCGAACCGCAGGGTCGCTCCCCCGGTCAGGTCCCCGTGCTCCACCGAGGGCGACGTGACCGCCCTGGCCGCGCCGTCGGCGTCGGACAGCTCGAGCCCCGCCACGTACCAGCGGTCGGCCGCGCCCGGCGCCTCGACCACGAGGTCGCCGTCGGGCCGGTGCACCACCGCCCGCTCGAAGAGCGGGGAGCCCACGGCCCAGCGCGACGACCCGATCTCCAGCGGGTACAGCCCCAGCGCCGAGAGGACGTACCAGGCCGACATCTCGCCGTTGTCCTCGTCGCCGTGGTAGCCCTGCCCGATCTCGCTGCCGGTCCACAGGCGCGCCAGGATCTCGCGCACGGTCTCCTGGGTCCGGTCCGGCCGGCCGGCGAACAGCCACACGTACGGGATGTGGTGCGAGACCTGGTTGGACTGGCCGAGCTGGCCCAGGCGCACGTCGCGCGCCTCGACCATCTCGTGGATCACGGACCCGTAGGACCCGGGCTTGTCCGCCCGCTCGGGGGTGGCGAAGAACCTCTCCAGCAGCCGCGCGAGGCCGTCGGGGCCGCCGTGCAGGGCGGCCAGGCCCGCGCCGTCGTGCACCGGGTGGAACAGGAAGTTCCAGGCGTCGGACTCGGTGTAGTCGCCGCCCCACTCGTCGGGGTCGAACCTGCCCGGGCCGAACGAGCCGTCCCGGCCGCGGCCCCGGAAGAACCCGGTGGCCGCGTCGAAGAGGTGGGCGTACCCGAGCGAGCTCTGCCGCAGGTAGGCGGCCTCGTCGCGCAGCGCGCGGCGCCGGCTGTCCGGGGTGCCGGGCGCGTCCGCGAGCACCTGCGCCATCCGGGCGAGCCCGGCGTCGTTGATGTAGCCCTCCAGGCCCCAGGACACCGACTCGTCGACGTCGCGGGGCACCCAGCCGTGGGTCAGCGCGAAGGCCTGGCCCTTGCGTCCGACGCCGGACCGGGTGGGCAGCGCCGTCGCGTCCCGCAAGCCCGCGTCGTAGGTGGCGAGCGGGTCGGGCAGGGGGACGCCGCGTAGGTAGAGGTCGGCGAAGGCGACGTCGGACGACGTGCCGGTCATCAGGTCCGCGTAGCCCGGCGAGGACCAGCGCGCGACCCAGCCGCCCTCGCGGTACTGCTGGACGAACCCGTCGGCGAGCCGCGCGGCGACCTCCGGGTAGAGCAGCGCGTAGGCGGGCCAGCAGGTGCGGTAGGTGTCCCAGAAGCCGTGGTTGACGAACATCTCACCCGGAATGACGGGTGCGCCGTCGAGGACGGGCGAGGCGTGCACGGGCTCGCCGTCGGCCCCGGTCTCCGTGTACGAGGACGGGTACAGGTTCAGCCGGTACAGGTTCGAGTAGAGCGTGACCTGCTGCTCCTGGGTGGCGCCCTGCACGTCGAGCACGCCGAGCCGCTCCTCCCACTGCGCGCGGGCGCGCTCGGCGACCTCCTCGAAGGTCCCGGCCACCTCGCGCTCCAGGGCGCGCTGGGCGAGGTCCGCGCTGATGTACGACGTCGCCACGCGCACCTCGACCGTGCGGCCCGCCTCGTCCTGCGGCCCAGCCGCCGGGTCCAGCGCGACGGTCGCGTAGGTGGCGTGGTCCCGGCCGCGGGCCGGGCCGGTGCGCAGGACGGGCCGGGAGATCCGGCCCGCCACGTACATCCGGCTGCGGCCCACCGAGAGCGCGCTGCCGTGGTCGCTCCAGCCGGTGAGCGTGCCGTCGTCGTGCACGGTGATCGCGACGGGCGGGCCGTCGGCGCCGGCGTCGCTCACGGCGTCGACGATCAGGTGGCCGGTGGTGGCGCCGGGCGGGAAGGTGAACCGGAGGACGCCGCCGTGGTCGGACGCCGCGACGGCCATGCGGGCGCCGCCGTCGAGATCAACGGAGTAGAGGTGCGGGCGGGCGGTCTCGTCGTCGTGCGAGAAGCCGAGGGCGCGGGCCGCGAGGCCGGCGTCGGGCACCTCGGCGGGGCCGGCGCCTTCGCCAGAGCCGTCGCCCGGCAGGGCCGGGACCAGGTGGAATGCGAGCTGGTCGCGGTCCCCCATCCACGGGCTCGGCTCGTGCGAGATGCCGACGCCCTGCAGGCGCGGGCGGTTGTCGGGCCCGTTGTGCGCGGCCCACGAGTACAGCCACCGGTCCGACGACGCGTCGGTGAGCGGCACCCACATCGTGAACCCGTTCGGCACGGCGGCCGCGGGCACGGTGTTGCCGCGGGAGTACGCGCCCGAGGAGTGGGTCCCCCGCCGGGTGTCGACGAGGTCCGTGCGGCCACCCGCCGCCCCCGCCGGGCGCGGCCCGACCGTCACCCCGTCGAGCCACACCTCGGCGCGCCCGCCGTCCGGGGGCGCCGTCACGACGGCGGCCGCGCGCACGCGCCGTCCGGGCGCCAGCTCGGCCACGGCGTCCAGGTCCACGCGGACCACGTTCCAGTGGTCGGGCACCAGGATCCGCGCCTCTCCTTGCCCGACGGCGGTCGCGGGCATCCCGTGCTGGTCGGTCAGCGCGCGCCCGGGCTCCGTCTGCAGCAGCCACGTCCCGTCGTCGAGCAGCAGGTCGACCGCGACGTAGGTCGAGCGGTAGGTGAGCTCGTCGTCGAGCACGGGCAGGAGCGCGTAGCGCAGGGTGACGCCGGCCTCGACCGGGACGTCCAGGCCGTCGAGCACCACGGTGCGGCCCGCGCCGTCGTGAGTGATCCGCCGCGCGTCCGGACCGGTCAGGCCGACGCCGGGCCGGCCCGCCGGGACGTGCGCCGGCCCCGTCACGCCGCCCCCTGAGGGACCCGGCCCGTGCTGCCGCGCACGGTCAGCTCGGGCGTCGGCGCGCGGACGACGTCGGGCACGCTCTGGCCGCGGACGAGCGACAGCACGGTCTGCGCGACGAGCTCGCCGAGCTCGAAGGTGTCCCGCGTCATCGCGGTGAGCGGCGGGTGCGCGAGGCGCACCAGCTCGGAGTCGTCGAAGGAGGCGACCGAGATGTCGCTGGGCACGCCCAGCCCGGCCTCGGCCAGTACGGTGACGCCCGCGAGCGCGGCGACGTCGGAGTCGTAGACGATGGCGGTGGGCCTCTCGTCGCGGGCCAGCAGGGCCCTGGTGGCTGCCGCGGCCTCGTCCTGCGAGAAGTCCGTCGGCACTGTCGTGACGTGCATGCCGAGCCGCGCCCCGGCGTCGTGCAGGGCCGAGACCCGCCGCGCGGAGTGCACGTAGGCGGGGATGCCACCGACGTGGCCGACGCGCACGTGCCCGAGACCGGCCAGGTGCTCCGCGAGCGCGGTCATCGCGGCGTGGTCGTCGGCGAACACGGCGGGCACGGGTCCCGGCGTGCCGTCGCCGCCGACCAGCACGGCGGGCAGGCCCATCCGCACCAGCTCCTCGGGGCGCGGGTCGTCCTGCTCGAGGTCGAGCACGACGACGCCGTCGGTGCGCCGCTCGGCCGCCCAGCGCCGGTAGACGTCGAGCTCGGCGGACACGTCCTCGACCACGAGCAGCTGGAGGGCCACGAGGTCGGTGGACAGCCGCGCCTGCAGCCCCGAGACCAGCTGGGCGAAGAACGGCTCGACACCCAGCGTCCGAGCGGGGCGCGCGACGACCAGCCCTACCGTGTCGGCCCGGCGCCCGCCGAGGGCACGCGCGGCGACGTTCGGCCGCCAGCCCAGCTCGGCGACGGCGGCCAGGATGCGGGCCCTGGTCTGCTCGCTGATCCCGGGGCGGTCGTTCAGCGCGAACGAGACCGCCGTCGGGGACACGCCGGCGCGGGTGGCGATGTCGGCGATGGTGGGCCTGCGGCCCGGGCGCTCGGACGCCGTCACCCCTTGATCGCCCCCTCGCCGACGCCGCGGAAGAAGTACCGCTGCAGCGCCGCGAAGAACACCACGATGGGGATGAACGCGATCATGGTGCCGGCCGCGACGACCCGCGGGTTGTTCGTGAACGTGCCGGACAGGTACTGCAGGCCCACCGTGAGCGTGAACTTGTCGGGCGTCGTCAGCACGATCAGCGGCCACAGGAAGTCGTCCCACGCGCCGATGAACGAGAAGATCGTGATGACGGCGAGCATGCCCAGCACGTTGGGCAGCCCCACGCGTACCAGCCGCTGCCACGCGTTCGCCCCGTCCACGATCGCCGCCTCGTCCAGCTCCTTCGGGATCGCCGCGAACGCCGTCCGCATCAGCAGCACGTTGAGCATGCCGATCGCCCCCGGCAGAGCGACGCCGAGCAGGGTGTCGGCGAGCCCGAGCTGCCGGACCGTCAGGTACTGGGCCACGATCGTGGCCTCGCCGGGCAGGAGCATCGTCAGCAGGATCGCCCCCATCACGAGCTTGACGCCGCGGAACCTCAGCCGCGCCAGGGCGTACCCGGCCATGGTGGCGCCGACGATGTTGCCGAGCACCACGATCCCGGCCACCACAATCGAGTTTCCGGCGAACCCCAGGATCGGGACCGTCTCGAATGCCTTCACGTAGTTGTCGAACGTGGGGCTGCTCGGCAGGAAGCTCGGGTTGGCGGTGTAGATGTCCTCACCGGCGCCCTTGAGCGAGGTGGACAGCTGCCACAGGAACGGGCCGAGCGTGATGAACAGCACCACGACCAGCAGCGCGTACCGCAGCACCACCTCGCGGGTCGACGGCGTCGTGAACCCGCGGGACCCGGTGCGCGACGTGACCGTGCGGGGCGTGCCCTCGCGCGACTTGACCTCGCGCGACGTGACGGTGCCTGATGTGACCCCCATCAGTCCCTCCCCCGGTTGATCCGCGCGATCACCAGCAGCGGACCCAGCGTGATGACGAACAGCAGCAGCGAGAGCGCCGAGGCATAACCCAGGTTGCCGCTGAACCCGCGCGCGTACATCTGGATGAGCATGACCACAGAGACGTCGGCGCCGCCGACGCCGCCCGTGCCGTCGGTCAGGATGTAGAGCTCGGCGAACACCCGCAGCGCGGACACCGTGATCATCACCGACACCAGCAGCATGGTGTTGCGCACGCCCGGGATCGTGATGGACCGGAACCGCCGCAGCGCCCCCGCCCCGTCGACGGCGGCCGCCTCGTGCAGCTCACGCGGCACGCCGCCCAGCGCCGACAGGTAGATCACCATGTAGTAGCCCAGGCCCTTCCAGATGGTCAGGCTGATGGCGCTGAACAGGACGAGCCAGCGGTCGGTGAGGAACGGGATCGCCTCGGTGACGAACCCCAGGCTGACGGCCATCGAGTTGATGACGCCCCGCTCGTCGAGCAGCCAGCCCCAGACGAGGGCGACCACCACGGCGGAGGCCACCACGGGCGTGTAGAACGCCGTGCGGAAGAACGCGATGCCCGGCAGCTTCTTCTCCACGAGCACGGCCAGCCCCAGCGGCACGAGCAGCAGGAACGGCACGCACACGAGCATGTAGACGATCGAGTTGACCAGCGCCGTCGCGAGCTGCGCGTCGCTGAGCATCCGCTCGAAGTTGGCGAACCCGACGAGCTCGCCGCCCGACAGCACCCGCACGTTCGTGAACGCCAGGAAGAACGTGTTCGCCGTCGGCCACAGGTTGAAGACGAGCAGGAACAGCAGGGCCGGCGCCACGAGGAACCACGGCGTGAACCACGCGTGCGTCCGGACGGCGTGGGCGGGGAGCGGCTCTGCGGCGCGGGCAGAGGTCCGCTCAGCAGGCAGAGCCCGGAACCGACGGTTCCGGACCCCGCGCACCGCCGACGCCGCTCGGGTCACTGGTCGGCGAGCAGCTTGTTGCACTCGTCGACCGCCGCGTCCAGGGCCTCCTGCGAGGTCGTGTCCCCCGCGATCGCCGCCGCGAACTGCTGGTTGATGATGGTGGTCATCGCCTCGTTCACCTCGACCGGCTGCAGCACCTGCGCGGTGGTGAGGTTGCGATAAGCGATCTGCTTGGCGTCGCCGCCCGGCGTGCCGTCGCTCTCGGCGAGCTCCGGCTTCTCCTGCGACGCGGTGGTGGACGGGAAGACGCCGGGCACCTCGGCCGCGAACGCCTCCTGGTTGGCGGCGTCGGTGACGAACCGGGCCAGCACGACCGCCGTCGCCGGGTTCGCGGACTGGCTGGAGACCGACAGGCCCTGGACGTACAGGGGCGTGGCGCCCATGTACGGCGAGGAGGTGATCTTGCCCTCCAGGGACGGGTTGTTCTCCAGGACGCTGGCGATGAAGTTGCCGCCGCCCGTCGACCACGCGACCTTGCCCTCGGTGAAGAGCTGGCTGTTGCCGAGGTAGGCGTCGGTGAGCACGTCGTCGGGCAGGAGGCCGTCGGCGTACGCGTCGCGGTAGACGTCGAGCAGCGCGGCGGCCTCGGGAGTGTTGAACGTGAACTCGGTGCCGTCGTCGGACAGCACCGGGAGGCCCTCGGCCGCGAAGTCGCCCAGGCCGGGCTTGCGGCTCATCAGGTAGCCGCCCGTTTCGTCCATCATGGTGCGCGCCTGCGCGACGAGCTCGTCGAGGGTCCTGGGCGGCGCCGCCGGGTCGAGGCCGGCCGCCTCGAACATGTCGGTGTTCCAGTAGTTCAGGTCCGTGGTCAGGTACCAGGGGAACCCGAACGTGCCCTCGATGCCGCCGTACCCGTACGCGTCCAGCGCGCCGGCCACGTAGGTGTCCTCCAGCGTCTCGTCGACCGTCGTGAGGTCCGTGATCAGGCCCTCGCGGGCCAGCGAGAGCGCGAAGTCCGGAGGCAGGTTCGTGACGTCCGGCAGCTCGCCGGCGGCGGCCTGGGTCAGCACCTTCTCGGAGTAGCCGTCGCCCGGCTGGTCGAGCCACGTCACCGTCGTGCCCGGATACTCCTGCTCGAAGTCGTCGATGACGCCCTCGACGTACTCGGTGAAGCTGGGCTTGAGCGCCCAGGTCTGGAACGTGACCTCGCCGGTCACCTCGCTCGAGGCGTCCGCCCCGGCGTCACTCTCCGCGCCGCCCGCACCATTGAGGGCACAGCCGCCGAGGGCGGCCAGCATGGTCAGGGCCGCTCCCGCGGCCCCGATCCTCCGGATCGTCATGACAGTTCCTTCCAGCAGATGCTTCGTCGCGTCCTGGGGTACATGCCGTGTGCTCTTGCTTCGGCGACTAAAGCGCTTTAGCAACGCCAGCGTGCCGCGCACCCCTGCTGCTGTCAAGACGCACCCCCACCCCACCCTCGTTGAGTGCTGGCTATTTGTGGATCTGAGCCCGCGAATCCCACAAATAGCCAGCACTCAACCTGGGGCCTGGCGGTCAGGCTCGCGTGAAGCGGAGCGTGCGGACCTCGAACGGGGCGAGCTCGACCACTACGGCGCCGTCCGCCGTCACCTCCACCGCGCGCGCCTCGACGTCGTCCTCGATCAGGCTCACGGTGCGCGCCCCGGCGACCGGCGCCGCCACCGTGACGGTGCCCGCCGCGCGGCGCCCCAGCGCCTCGTACACCCGCACCACGAGGTCGCCCGACCGGTCGTCGGCGAGCTTGACCACGGACAGCGTCACCCCGCCGGCCACGCTCACCAGCGGCTCGAACCCGGCCCCGCCGCGCAGCTCGCGCGGCCGGGCGCCGAAGGTGGCGCCCGCCTCGGTCGCGGCCGCGGCGTCCGCCCCCACCACCAGGCCGTACCGGTGCGTCTGGACGCCCTGGTCCGTCTCGGGGTCGGGGAACCGCGGGGCTCGCAGCAGCGACAGGCGCACGGTGGTCGTCACCTCGGGCACGCCGGGCGCGGGCGCCACACCGTCGTCGGAGACCTCGCGGGTCACGTCGTACCCGTAGATCGAGTCGTTGACGAGCCCGACGCCGAAGCCCGGCTCCTCGGCGAGCACCCACCGGTGCATGGAGGTCTCGAACTTGGCGGCCTCCCAGCTCGTGTTCGTGTGCGTGACCCGCTGGTGGAAGCCGAACTGCGTCTCGGCCGCCACGTGCTCGGCGCGCACGTCGAGCGGGAAGGCGACCTTGAGGAACTTCTCGGCCTCGTGCCAGTCAGTCTCCATCGACACCTCGAGGGTCCGGCTGCCCGGGGCGAGGGTGAGCACCTGGTCGAGGCTGGAGGAGGAGAACGCCCGGTGCACGGACACCGTGGCCACGCCATCGTCCACGGTGGCGGTGACCTTCTCGGCCTCCCGCAGGTCGGTCACCGAGTTGCGGTAGAACCGGTCCACGTCCCAGGCGTCCCACTTGTTCGGGAAGTCCTGGTGCAGCTGCAGCACGTTCGCCTCGCGCCCGGGCGCGACGGCGTCACGGCCGCTGGCCAGGTCGATCGCGGACGTCACGTGGCCGGCGGCGTCCAGCGTGACCCGGACGAGGTCGTTCGCCAGGACGTACCCGCCGTCGGGCAGCTCGGTCAGGGTGCTCGGCGCCGCCGTCGGGCCGGAGGCCGGGGCGACGCCCAGGGCGGGGACGCCCGCCTGGGCGAAGACCGCGGGGTTGGCGCGCAGGGCGGTGTCGCCGTCGCCGACGAGGGTGCGCAGCGAACGGTCGATGATCTCCTGAACGCCCGCCGTGACCGCCGCGTGCTGCGCGACGGCCTCGCGGTGCACCCACGCGATGGAGGTGCCGGGCAGGATGTCGTGGAACTGCATCAGCAGGACCTGCTGCCACAGGGCGTCCAGCTCCTCGTACGGGTAGGCCGCGCCCGTCCGGGCCGACGCCGTCGCCGCCCACGCCTCCGCCTCGACCAGCAGCTGCTCGTTGCGGCGGTTGCCCTGCTTGGTCCTGTGCTGCGAGGTCAGGGTGGCCCGGTGGAGCTCCAGGTAGAGCTCGCCCACCCAGACAGCGCTGTCACCGTGTCCGGAGGCGACCAGCTCCCCGCGAGCGCGCTCGAAGAACGCGTCCGGGTGCTCCCAGCGGACCTTCGCGCTGCCCTCGAGGTCGGCCAGCCGGCGGGCCTTGCCCGTCATCTCCCGGGTGGTGCCGCCACCGCCGTCGCCCCAGCCGACGGGCGCGATCGAGCCGGTGGCGTGCCGCGCCTCGCGGAACTGGCGCGCCGCCTTGGCGACCTCCTCGCCCGAGAGCTGCGAGTTGTAGGTGTCCATCGGCGGGAAGTGCGTCAGGACGCGGGACCCGTCGATGCCCTCCCACCAGAACGTGTGGTGCGGGAACACGTTGACCTGGTTCCACGAGATCTTCTGCGTGAAGAACCAGTCGAAGCCCGCGCGGCGCACGAGCTGCGGCAGGGCCGGCGAGTAGCCGAACGAGTCCGGCAGCCAGACACCGTGCGTCCGCAGGCCGAGCTCGCGCTCGAAGAACCGCTGCCCCTGCGAGAACTGCCGCGCGAGCGCCTCGCCCGACGGCATCACGGTGTCCGACTCGACCCACATGCCGCCCAGCGGCAGGAACCGGCCCTGGGCGACCGCCTCCTTGATCCGGGTCCACACCTCGGGTCTGTGCTCCTTGACCCACGCGTACTGCTGCGCGGACGACATGCCGTACACGAAGTCGTCGGTGCGGTCGATGAGGTCCGCCATGGACGACGTCGTCCGGGCGACCTTGCGGATCGTCTCCCGCACCGGCCACAGCCAGGCGGAGTCGATGTGCGCGTGGCCGACCGCCGAGATCTCGTGGGCGCTCGCCTCCGCCGGGCTGGCGAGCACGTCCGCGAGCGCCGCCCGCGCGGCGGTCGCCGTCTCGGGGATGCGCTGCAGGTCGAGGACGTCGAGGGCGTCGTCGAGGGCCTGCAGGATCCGCATGCGGCGCGGCCCGGTGGGCAGCTCGGCCTGCAGCTCGAGCAGCACCTCGATGTCGAGGGCGAGGTCGTGCACCTCGGCCTCGAAGATCGCGAGGTCCATGCGCCGGGTCGTGTACAGCGGGCGCGGGGACGCGGTGGTGGTGTCGCCCTCCTGGGTCACGAGGAAGGGGTGGTAGTCCAGCAGCACGGGGTTCGACGCCGCCTCCAGGAGCAGCTCGACCTGTTCGCCGCCGGTCGCGGCGTCGGCCACGGGGACGTGCTGGTTGCGCGGGTTGATCGACTTCACCGGGCTGCCGTCGGGCCGGTAGACCAGCGCCTCGCACTGGAAGCCGGGCATGTTGACGTCGAAGCCGAGGTCCACGACAGCCTCGACGGGCCGGCCTGCCCACTCGGCGGGCACCGCGCCCGTCAGCCGGAACCAGGTGGTGCCCCAGGCCGGGCCCCACGGCGTGCCCACCTCGTAAGGCTCCATCGCGAGGGCCAGGCCCTCGGCCGGGGGAACCGGCTCACCTGGTAGGACGTGCCACTCGACGTCGAGCGGTACGGACGTCCCGTGGACCGCCGGCCAGATGCGCTCCGTCAGCACGCGGTGCGCGCGCCCGGTGGTCAGTGTGATGTCGTCATGCATCGAAGGGCCTCCCCTGTGTCACCGTTGAACGCACGCAGGCTACCTGCCGGGCCCGATGTTCACCCGCACCCCTGCCGGGATGGAAGGATGGTGCCCATGAGCACCACCGATGAGAACCCCACCGGCATCGACGCTCCGGTAGGCGCTGACCAGGCCACACGCGATATCGCCGAGGTCGCGGCGGTCGAGGTCATCGTGACCGCCGCCGTGCACCTGATGAGTGCCGCCGCGGTGAAGTGCGGCCTGGCCGAGGGCGACGACGCCGCGGAGCTGCAGGACCTCGACGAGGCCCGCAAGCTGATCACCGCGCTGGCCGCGCTGGTGGTCGCGGCCTCGCCGGACCTCGGCAACGAGCACGCCCGGTCGCTGCGCGACGGCGTGCGCAGCCTCCAGCTCGCGTTCCGGGAGGCGTCGGTGATCCCCGACGCGCCGGGCGAGGGGCCGGGCGAGAAGTACACGGGCTCCGTCGTCTGATGACCGAGGCTCCCGTCGTGGCGGCACCCGGGCCCGCGCCCGCACCGGGGCCGCGTCGTAGCTCACTCTGGCTCGCCGTCCTCCTCGTGGCCACGATCGCCGTCGGCGCGTACCTGTGGGTGACCACCGTCCGCTGGCAGCGCAACTCCGCCGAGTGGGAGGAGAAGGCGCACGTGTACGCCGAGGAGGTGGCCTCGCTGCGGATGCAGCTCGACGGCGCCAGCTCGGAGCTGGAGGCCGCCCGGGACCAGCTGTCCACGGCGACGGCGCGCATCTCGGACCTGGCGAACGAGAAGGCCCAGCTCGGCGACGAGAACATCGCCTCGCAGCAGTATCTCGACTACCAGACGCAGGTCAGCGCAGCCGCGGCCACCGTGGCGTCCGCGCTGGGGCAGTGCGTGTCGGGCCAGGAACAGCTCGTCGGCTATCTCAAGGAGGCCGAGCAGTACGAGGCCGCGGACCTGAGCCGCTACGAGCGGCAGGTCAACGCGCTGTGCGCCGACGCCGACGACGCGAACGAGTCGCTGCAGCGGGAGATTCGCCCGTGAGGTCGCGGGCCGGTCGGCGCGCGGGGCGCGCCGTGGTCGTCTGCGCGCTGCTTGCCGGGTCGCTGGGCGGGTGCGGCGTACTGCCGCCGATGCCGGACCCGGTGCCCGCCGACATCGTGCCGTCCGCGCCGGCGGACCTCTCCCCCGCGGCCGGCGGCGACGCCCTGAGCCCCGACGGGTTCGACGCGGTGGAGCGCATGGCCGTGCGCATCCGCAACGTGGGCTGCGAGGAGCTGTCGACGGGTTCCGGGTTCGCCGTCGACGAGCACACGCTGATCACGAACAAGCACGTCGTCGCGGACTCGAAGGACCTCGAGGTCAGCACGTACGACGGGCACGACATCACGGTCGGCGCCACGTCCACTGCCGGGCTGGCCGACCTCGCGGTGGTGCGCACCACCGATGCCCTGCCGTCGTTCCCGGAGCTGGCCGACGCCGACCCGGAGCCCGGCGACCCCGTCACCGTGGTGGGCTACCCCGCGGGCGGCGAGCTGACCGTGACGGAGGGCGAGGTCATGGGCACGACCCGCGACCCGCTGAACGCGAACCTCGGCGAGGTGCTGCTCACGAACGCGCCGGTCGAGCCGGGGTCGTCGGGGTCGGCGGCGCTGGACGCCAAGGGCAAGGTGATCGGCGTCGTCTACGCCAAGACGGCCGACGACAACAGCCTGCTCGTGCCCCTGTCGACGCTCCAGGACATGCTGGGCGACGACACGGCGTTCACGCCGGCGAAGGGCTGCTGAGCCCGGATCTGAAGGGTCCGCCTCCAGCACACGGTTGGGCGTGCTTTTCGACTGGAGTGCACGCGCAACCGTGTGGTGGAGGCGGACCTATGAGCTGGCTCGCTCGGCTCAGCGCGCGGCGCCGATCCGCAGCTCCAGCGAGTCCACGCGCGACGAGATCACCTCGGACGCCGCCAGGCGGGCATTGACCTGGCCTAGCACCGCGTCGAGTCCCGCCCGGTCCAGGCCCGGGTCCAGCGCGAGCACCACCGCGACCTCCGCCTTGCGGCCCGGTTCGGCGTGCGCCCGCACGACGTGCTGCACCGGGGCGGCGGCGACCGCCACCTCGGACGCGACCTCCGGGTCGACGACGAGCCCGTCCTCGTGCGGGACGAGCGCGGGCCGCCACTCCTGCCCCTGGGCCAGCGCCCACACGGCGGGCCGCGGGACGAGCGCCGTCGACGGACCCGCGGGGTCCACGACGATCAGCGCCCAGTTCTCGTTCACGGCGGACAGCGCGGCGCGCGACGCCTCGACCGGCACGGGCCGCGCGTCGGCCCGCCAGGCCTGCATCGCCGCGACGGACGTGAAGACGGGCAGCGCCCGGCGGCCGTCCGGGGCCTCCAGCGCCACGACCCCCGAGGACGCCTCCTTGTCGACGGTCAGGCCTTCCGGGTTCTGCTCGGCGACGCCGAGCTCGGCCAGGACCGGCACCAGCACACGGGTCTCGGCCAGCCGGGCGACGACGTCGCGCAGCGGGACCGTCCCGGTCGTGTAGCCGGACAGCAGCCGGGTCAGCTCGGCGTCGGCCGAGCCGTCGTCGTCCGCGAACTGGCTGGAGGGCTGGATGGACTTCACTGACCGGCCTCGTCGCCCACCGACGCTGCGGGGTCGGGGCGGCCGGCGACCTCGAGCGCCTCGGGGAGCGTGAACGCGCCCGCGTAGAGCGCCTTGCCGACCACGGCGCCCTCGATGGTGCCCAACGCGCGCAGGTCGCGCAGGTCGTCGAGCGAGGAGATGCCGCCCGAGGCGACGACGTGCGCGGAGGTGCGCGCGGCGACGTCGGACAGGAGGTCCAGGTTGGGGCCGCGCAGCGTGCCGTCCTTGGTGACGTCGGTGACGACGTAGCGGACGCAGCCCGCCTCGTCGAGACGCCCGAGGACCTCCCAGAGGTCCCCGCCCTCCTTGGTCCAGCCGCGCGCGGCGAGCGTGGTGCCGCGGACGTCGAGTCCGACGGCGACGCGGTCGCCGTGCTCGCCGATGACCTTGGCCGTCCAGGCCGGGTCCTCGAGCGCGGCGGTGCCCAGGTTGACGCGCCGCGCGCCGGTCGCGAGGGCCCGCTCCAGCGACTCGTCGTCGCGGATGCCGCCCGACAGCTCGACCTGCACGTCCAGCTCGCCCACCACGCGGGCGAGCAGTTCGGCGTTGGAGCCGCGCCCGAAGGCGGCGTCCAGGTCCACGAGGTGGACCCACTCGGCGCCGCCGGACTGCCAGTCCAGGGCGGCCGTGAGCGGGTCGCCGTACGAGGTCTCCGAGCCGGCCTCGCCCTGGACGAGGCGGACGGCCTGGCCGTCGGCGACGTCGACGGCGGGCAGGAGCACGAGCCGGTCGTTCATGTCTCTCCAAGTTTCGATCTGTCCAGGGGTGGGTGCTGCGCCGTTGGTGGGGGATGTAGTTTACCCGGGAGACAACAAAGACCAACCCCCAAGCGGGGGGTGGTGACGGGGGGGGGCCCGTGAGCACAATGGTTGGTCACC